>DAOTUR010000653.1:0-4540 GCA_034436915.1 Anaerolineae bacterium | reverse complement strand
GGACACAGATTGACAACGGCATCGCCGCGATCAAGGCATGGGTGCGTGCTGAAGCCCGCCGCCAACCGCTCATTTTGCATCTTGAGGATTCTCACTGGCTCGATACAAGTTCAATCAGTGCCGTGCAGCAGTTGACTTACAACATGGAGACTCTGCCGTTGGCGCTGCTGCTGACCAGCCGCTATAGGGATGATGGCAGCCTGTACACAATCCCCAATATTTATAGTGTCCCTGTCCATTCAATCGATCTCAACAAATTGAGTGATGAAGGGGTGCGCACGGTTGCAGGAGCCATTCTGCAAGGAAGCATCAGCGATTCGTTGGCTCGCTTTATTCAGCAGCACGCCGAGGGCAACCCTTTCTTCACTGAACAACTGGCGCTGGATTTGAAAGAGCGCAGCGCATTGACTCAACAAGGAGATGAGTGGACTCTCCGTCCAGAATCCGCCGCTGAAGTCCCTTCTGGAATCAATGCGGTCCTGATTGCGCGGTTGGATCGGTTGACAGCACAGGTCAAAGCAGTCGTGCAAACAGCGGCCGTACTGGGAAGAGAATTCGAACTTGAAGTACTGTCACGAATGCTGCGAGAAGCCGATACAACTACTATTCGTGACGCGGAGCGCGAAGCCATCTGGTCAGCCCTGAGTGAACTGCGCTATCTCTTCCGCCATGCCTTGCTGCGTGATGCCGCCTACGACATGCAAGCTCAGGAGCGGCTGAAAACGCTGCATCGATTGGCTGCGGAGACGATTGAGGTTTTATATCCTGAAGACCAGACGCAGAATGATATCTTGATGGAGCACTGGCGGGTCGCAGGCGACCCTGTAAAGGAATTGCACTATCTGGTGACGGTCATTCGTCGTCTTGTAAACGTGAGTGCGGAATTTGCACGTGCTAAAGTATTAGTACAGCGCGGATTATTAATACCAGATGCCGACAATTCGCAGCGAGCTATTTTACTGAATGTACTTAGTTATGCAGAGAATGCAACAGGCAATCGTACGGCTGCAACACAGGCTGCGCGGCAGGCACAAGAAATCGCTGAACAGCACGGCGACTGGGAGACATACCTCGTAAGCTTATTGAATTTAGCAGATGTGGCATTTTCCCAAACAGATCTAGCTGCCGCCCAGGACTATTATCAACAACTGCTGACGCAGGCACAGAAATATGGAAGCAAAGGTAGGTTTGCAGATGCCTTAAATGGATTAGCCATTGTGGCTGCTACCCAGAGCAACTTTAGTGAAGCAAGTAACTATTGGCGACAAAGTCTTGCCATTGTTCAAGAATTGGGCGATGTGCGGCGGACCGCCATCTGTCTAAATAACATGGGCATGGCAGAAGCAGATCAAGACAATTACGTGCTGGCTGATGATTACCTTCAGCAGAGTCTCGTACTGGCAATCCAAATTGGTTATAAAAACGGAATAGTCAACAGATTGCAAAACTTAGGCACGGTTGCTTCAAGGCGCTGGGACAATGCTGTGGCGACCGATTATTGGCACCGGAGTTTGACGCTCGCACAAGAAATTGGCAGTCTACCAAATATTGCTGGACTCTTTAACAATCTTGGCATGATAGCTGTGCGTGAGCGGGATTATCCTACGGCCAACGACCATGTCCAGCAGGGTCTTGCACTGGGGCGCAAGATTAACAGCGCGCTTCAGATTTTGCCCGCTCTTGAAGCACTTTCTAAAATCGCGATGGCACTTGGAAAATATGATGAAGCCTATATGCATTACATGGAAGCGCTGGTGCTGGCGCGGGAGAAAAAACTCGCTCTTCAAATCGCCACTAATTTAAATGGGCTAGGCGGCCTGGCTGTTCACAGCGGCATATTTGAAGAGGCCAAACATCTTTTGGATGAGGCACTTTCGACAGCTCATTCTATCCAGTCTCACCTGAATCTCGCGTACAGCCTGCTTTTTCACGGGAAGCTTGCCATCACTGAAGGTAACTATGAAGAGGCACTCGCCCATCTTACAGAGGGTATGGCTGTCATTCCTAGAATGGGTGACAGAAGAGCAACTGCCGATATGATGAATGCCAATGGCTGGTTGGCATTCTATCAAGGCCAATATGATACTGCCGAAACGTTTTTTCTTGAAAGCCTGACAAAATACCCTCAACTCTCGGCTCGTGCCGGGTTAGTGAGGGTTTATCTAAAACTCAGACGAGATGAGGCTGTCAAGAAAGAGATGCAAGAAGGACTCAGCTTTATGCGACCCCAGGTTGAACCTTACGAGAAACTCGAATTTCTGGTCGCCGCAGCCGATTTGTACTTTATAAACGCCCGAGATAATGACGCAGCCGAGATGATAGGTTTAATTCTCGGCTATCCAAACGTTGGTTATCAAACACGATTGGATGCGGAGCAGGTATATCGTGAATTGGCTGTCGGAAAAGACACTTCCATCTTGGAAGCGGCGCTTGAACGTGGAAAATCGCTCGATCTGGATGAGGTTATAGCGCGCCTGCTGGCAGAATTGGTCTAAATATAATGTGCTAGTAAACCCCCTGCAACCTTGCCAGGGGGTTTGACTAATTAGTTTCCTCCTTCATATATGCTATTAAAGGCGTCCGTGCCACCCGAATATGTTGGGTTATTTGCTGATGCGGTGGTTAAGTGGCCTTTACCAGCTGCGTAAGCCTGACCCACAATGCTCGCCAATAATATGGAGAGAAGGACTGAAAGAGCTACGACTTTTTTGACACGTTTCATAACAGGTATCCTTTTCAACGTTGAGTGTTATTAAGTTCATCGAATTAAATAATAACACGAATTCGCCCGTTACGCTTATCCACTATAGGATCTTCTACCCATCTCTGCATCATAATTCTCCTTTAGGAGAACGACTCGGGCTGTTCATGTGTGCTTGAATGAGTTATCGCACAAAACGACAGCCCAGGGGATCATGATGAAAAACCAATCGCAGTGGAGCTTCCCAGAGAATACCCTTCGCAACCCAAGCCCTTTTCTGTCCGAATACATCCGTGAAAATTCTAATCATGAGTTGGAATGGTTGTGGGCTGTCGATTACGTCACAGAGCCTGAGGAGAAGCTCTACTGCATGCAGCGCGTCCTCTACATCAATCCCGCAAACCAGGAAATCGAACGCTTATTCTACAGCCTGACTCGTTCTCTAAAGGAGAAAACCCAATCAGTGGCTGCCGCTCGTCCGGTTGGTCTGCCGCTCTTGTTCAAGCGTCTTTTCCGCAATGCCTGATCGGAACTCATATCTAGTAGATAGCCTGTAAATAGACTGAAAAAAGCCCGCTTAACGGGCTTTTTCTGCTGAATGAGCATTGCGCTGCCAGGGTCAGACATTTGAACACAATTCACCCCCTTACTTCCAAGAATTCTCCCTTTGTCGAAAGACAGCGACAGCCCAACCCTGATAGGCTGACAGCACATAACATTTCTGGCGTAGGGGATGTAATTGATGAAGACTCAAACAAAGTTTGCCATGGGAATGATGTTCTCAGTCTCAGCGTGGTTTGGCCTCCAGGCATGGCTCACACAATCGGCAATCCATGCGTCCAGTGCACTCGCATTTAACACCCTACGTTTCATCATTGCAGCACTGGTGTTAGGCGGAATTTGCCTTGTCACACGGGCCAGGTTTACAAAACGGGCTGTGCGAGGCGGGGCCATCATAGGCTTGTTCTTCTCAATCACAATTGGGTTAGAAAGTCAGGCCCTTGCGTATGGAGCAGCAGGGCGTGTGACCTTTTTTATCAGCCTGTTTGTTGCCTTCATGCCCTTTCTGGCCTACTTTGTGCGGTCTGAAAAACTCTATCCGGCTGCGATTGTGGGCAGTGTCATTATGCTGCTGGGGGCGCAGCAGTTATTAGGGTTACAGCATGACGGCAGCGCGGGGGATGTTTATGGTATTTTGTGTGCCGCAGCCTCTGCCGTGACACTTCTCCTTGTCCGACGCTACGCTGGCGAAGACTGGCGGGTCTCCTGTTTTGTCAATGTAACGGTGATCGCAATTGTTTCGCTCGCTGGATCAGTGATGACAGAGCAAACGCAGTTTTCTCTTCAGATTAATGTCCTTCTCCCCGCCATTATCAGCGCATTGATCGGGTCTGTAGGCTGTACTATTATGATGATGTGGTGCGGACGCCATCTCTCTTCAGCCGTCTTAGGAGTCCTGACCTTCCTGGAAGCGCCATTTTCGGTCATCTGGGGCGTAATTCTATATCAAGATGCTCTTGTTCCCTCCTCTCTGCTGGCTTACCTGGTCATCGGTATTGGTGCCTTCCTCGCGCTGACTGCCGGAATGATTTCATTCAATATACGCCTTGTTGATCGTTTGGTTCCTGCTCGTGTTAATACCCTCGGCGCTGACTAAACGAGATGGAGCTTTTGTGCTTGAAGGATCGCCTGGGCGCGTGTGCTGACAGCAAGCTTTCCATAAACATGGGTCAAATGTTTTTTGACCGTACTCAGCTCGACAACCATTTCGTTAGCAATCTCGCGATTGGATAATCCGCGTCCGATATAACTCAGCACTTCCAACTCACGACCAGACAG
>DAOTUR010000652.1:0-4013 GCA_034436915.1 Anaerolineae bacterium | reverse complement strand
GCAAACAACGAACGCGGCGGTCAACATCGGACGCCGGGCGGCGGTCATTCCGCCATACGCGGTGTGTGTTTTGGGTTTCAATCCCGCCATAACTGCAAGCCCCCGCCTTTAGGCGTGGGATATCTGACTCTCAGCCTCATTTGTGAAAAGCCCCTCTACCACGCAGTGGTAGAGGGGTTGGGGTGAGGGACGCGCTAAACTCAGATCAATCCCTCCAAAAACAAAAATCGGGGTGCATATGCAGCCCCGATCCCTTCATCTTGGCATAACAAAACAACTTAACGCAGGCCAGATTTTTTCTGGTTGCGCCGTGATACCGAGTCCACAATCACCGCAATGAGCAGCACCAACCCCGTCACCACGAACTTGACGCCGGAGGGCAGGCCTAGCAAACCCATCCCGTTCTCCACGCTGGCGATCACCAAAGCACCAAGAATAGCGCTGGAGACCTTGCCGCTACCGCCGAACAGACTCGTGCCGCCGATGACGGCTGACGCAATCGAGTTGAGCACGAGGTTGCCGCCGCCTGCATTCGTATCGACCGAACGCAGACGCGACGCCAGAATCACGCCGCCGATCCCCGCCATAAAGCTTGAGATCATGAAGATGATGACGCGAATTTGTCCCACATTGATACCAGCCCGCCGCGCCGCTTCCGCATTGCCGCCGATAGCGAAGGCGTAGCGACCAAAGCGCGTGTTATTTGCCAGATACGACAGTGCGAATAAGAGCACGCCCAGGATCACCCCGGCAAACGGTACGCCGCGTTCCAGATTGCAGATGTAGATGACAATGCCAATCAGCAGCGCCAGGAAGACCGTCTGCACCACAAGCACAGGCAGCGGCATCGTGACAAGGCCCTGCCGCTGACGTGTGGTATACGTCCACAACTGGACGAGGACATAGCCCGCCACCACCACCAACCCGACCAACCAGCCAATCACAGGCGGAAGATAGGTATTCGCCAGCGCCAGCATGGTCGCATCCTGGAGGATCACTGTGCCGCCGTTGCCGATCAGGATCAACACGACGCCGTTCCAGGCCAGCAGCCCCGCCAGCGTGACGACGAACGCGGGCAGTTGAAAGGTCGTGATGAGGAAGCCCTGAATCAAGCCAATACCGAGCGCCGCCAGCAGCGAGATGGGCAGCGCCAGATACCAGGGGAGTGCAAAATAGCCCATCAGGATCGTCAGCGCCAGCATCAGGGCGCTACAGAAGAGAGTCGTCCCCAGAATGCGTAAGTTGCGATCCGGCGTGAAGCGTTGAAGCAAGCGCCACACCAGAAAGCCAACGGAGGCCGTTGCCAGAATCGCCACGCCAAACGCCACATAAATCGGCAGTGAGCTTCGCAGCATCATCGTCATGGCGACGGCGGACACCGCGCTGACATAGCCGATGGAGAGATCAATTTCACCCAGGATGAGGATGAACACCACGCCGTAGGCAATGGTCGTGATCCCCGTCATCTGCACAATCAAATTGACAAAATTTTTCGAGGTGAGGAAGTTGGAATTTTGCGATTGGAAGATGATCGCAATAATAATCAACCCAAGCACAATCGGCAGCGGCCCCAGATCACCACCGCGCAGTCGACGAAAATAAGCACTGAGAAATTCGCTGCTCGACTGCGGAGTCTGGCTTGCCAGAAGCGCGTTGTCAGCATTTTTGACTTTTTGTGTCATGCGTCTGCCATCCCTGGCACATGCTTGAGTGTCCCGGCGGTAATCGCATGGACGACCTCTTGCTGTGTCACGTTCTTCGTTTGCAATTCATTCACTTTTTGGCCGAGGCGCAGCACCGTAATGCGATCTGCCACCTCGAAAATATCATGCAAATTGTGCGAGATCAGCACCACCGTCAGGCCGCGATCTGCCAGCCGCCGCACCAGATCGAGCACCTGCCGCGTTTGGGCCACGCCCAGGGCCGCTGTCGGTTCATCCAGGATGACGAGGCGCGAGTTCCACATGACGGCCTTCGCCACCGCAATCGCCTGGCGCTGGCCGCCGGAGAGCGCCGCCACAGGCAACCGCACCGAACGCAAGGTACTCACAGACAGATCGGTCAGCGTCTGGATGCAAAGCTGTTCCATCGCCGCCTCATTGAGGTTGCCAAACGTCCCCGTCTTCTCGCGCCCCAGGAACATATTGGCGACGACATCCAGGTTATCTGCCAGCGCCAGATCCTGGTACACCACCTCAATACCGAGGGCGGCACTCTCGCCAGGGCTGGTGATACGGACGATGCGGCCATCGAAATAGATATCACCCTCTTCAAAGGTGTGAATCCCGGCGATGCCTTTAATCAGCGTCGATTTGCCCGCGCCATTGTCGCCCACAAGCGCCATGACCTCGCCAGGGGACGCCGTAAAATCGACGCGGGTCAGCGCCTGAATCGCCCCAAATCGCTTCGTGACCCCTTTGAGTTCCAGTAAAGGTTTGCGGTCTAAAATCGGGCTTTGTTCTAATACAGGACTCTGTTCCAAAATAACCCCCTACGTCTATCAAAACTATTTTCAGATAGCGAATGGGGACATCCTGAGATGTCCCCATCGTGTTTCAGCTTTGAGCACGCCCCGCCTGAGCAGGGCGTGTAAATTGACACGGCGAGATTTACTTCGCTTTGGTCGGTTCCATCGTTGCCATCATGGGTTCCATCGTCATCATGGGTTCCATCGTCATCATGGGTTCCATCGTCATTTCCATTGTGGGCATGATATCCCAACCAGCGGGGCACATGGCTTCGAAGTCGCCGACGCAGATTTCAGCCCATGTACGGAAGCCATCAGCGATGACGGTTTCGGCAATGTTGTCAATGGTGACAGGCACAGGAACGAGCAGCACAGATGGCACATCTACACCAACCACGTCTTCGCTGCTGTTGTTCACGACGCCCGTTGCCATCGCGGAGGTGTCTTCGCCCTTGAGGATCGCAATAGCCAGGCCAGCAGCGGCTTCAGCTTCGGCCTTGACAGCCTTGTAGACGGTCATGCTCTGCTTGCCCGCAAGGATGTTCTGGATGCCTGCGGCTGTGGCGTCCTGGCCTGTGACCGGGATCGGCTTGAGGCCCTGGTTTTCCAGCGCGGCGATGACCGAGCCAGCCAGACCATCATTGGCGGCGATGGCGGCATCGACTTTGCCATCGGCAGCGGTGAGGATCTGTTCGAAGATCACCAGCGCCTGCTGATTGTCCCATTTCGGCACGCTCTGATCGTCAACCTTGACCCAGTCGCCCGAAGCGAAGAAAGGATCAATCACCGAGTCATAGCCCTGCTTGAAGAGGGTGGCGTTGTTGTCAGTGGGGGAACCATTGAGCACCGCAACCTGCACGGGCTTGGCGAGACCAGCGGCTTCAACGGCTTTCACGAGGCCCTCGCCTTGCAGACGACCAACGGCCACGTTGTCGAAGCTGACGTAGAAATCAGCGCTAGCAGCTCCAAGAGTCAAACGATCATAGTCGATCACGGCGATTTTGGCTTCACGGGCTTTGGCGATAATCGCTTGGCCGGAGCCGCTGTCGAGGTTGACCAGCAGCAGCACTTTCGCGCCGTTGGTGATGGCCTGTTCCGCTTGGGTGATCTGGGCTGTGGCATCGCCTTCAGCATTGACGATGGAGTATGTCACGCCGGCTTCGTCAAATGCGCCTTCAAAGAAGCGGCGGTCATCCGCTTCCCAACGGGAGGAGCTGGCGCTGTCGGGCAGCAGGACGACAATTTCAGCTTTGGCATCCTGGGCGGTGGCAGTCCACGCGGCGAACGCGGAGACGACGAGAATCATAAACAAAGCAATACGGAAAAACGGTTTTGAAATCATCGAGATCGGCGCGAGAGACCCCTGCCTTTAGGCATGGGGAGGGAGTGCGCCTTGTCCTTTCTGGTAGGTATAGCCGTCAGAGTGGTTTCCCCGAAGGGAGGGAGCGATTTGAGTTACCGCTGGCTCGCTCCGAGCCGTCTCCGCTTGCGCGGATGATGTTCACCTCGACAATGTTAGAAGCGGTTTATGTGTGAACGACACTGT
>DAOTUR010000651.1:0-1603 GCA_034436915.1 Anaerolineae bacterium | reverse complement strand
TATCAGACTTTTCGCATATCACTGGAATCTTGACAGATGCGAAAAATACAGCTTATGTTTTGAACTCAATACGAACGGATCGGAGCGAGTTCTATTGAGATGTGCAAAGTCGAGCTAAGTCACGGTTCTACAGGTTAAACGCCGTATACTGCAAAATGTTCCCCGCATGATGGTTTTATCTGCAATCACATTACAAAACTCAGTTTGATACAAGACGTACCGTGACACCCTTATGACTCTCGTACCCAATGCCGATGTAAAATAGAGACAGGCACAACCTCTTTTGCCCACTCACGCCCTGGACACTATGAAGCTCAATCTCCCTATTCTTGATCTTTTGCAGGACAAACAAAATATTCTCATTGCGGGCGGTGGCGGCGGCTTCGATATTTTCGCCGGACTGCCGCTCTACTTCACGCTGCGCGAGATGGGCAAAACGGTGCATCTCGCCAATTACAGCTTCATGGATTTTCAACTCGCGGAACTCGTCAGCCGCCCTCACATCGAGATTGACGGACTCTTGATGGGCGCACGCGGCACGATGCGGCTCCCTGTTCAATATTTCCCGGAGGGACATTTGACAGAATGGTTTTTAAAAGGCGGCGAAGATATCACGGTCTGGATGTTTAATCGCAGCGGGGCGGTATCGCTCAGAAAAGCGTATCAGCATCTGATCGACAAATTTAAGATTGATGCGCTGATTCTGGTTGATGGCGGCGTGGATTCGCTGATGCGCGGCGATGAGCAGTCGCCCGGCACGCTGATCGAAGACAGTGTGTCGCTGGCGGCGATTGAAGCGCTTGATGTGCCTGTTAAAATTCAGGCGTGCCTGGGCTTTGGCACAGAAATTGAAGAAGGTGTATGCCATCATCATGCGCTGGAAAATATGGCCGCGCTGATGAAGGCGGGCGCATTTTATGGGGCGTGTGCGCTGACCCCGCAAATGCCGGTCTTCCAGCAGTATGAGTCGGCCTGCCGCTATGCCTGGGAGACCACGCAAAATGCCCATAAAAGCCATATCAGCACGCGCATCATTCCAGCCGTTCATGGGGAATTTGGCAATTACCACATGTATCCTCATGATGCTCAACTGTCGATTTTTATCTCACCCCTAATGAGCCTGTACTGGTTCTTCGATGCTGTCGGGGTCGCCACATCAAGTTTGCTCGTTCCTGAGCTGCGCGACACGGTGACAGCAGAGCAGGCCCGCCGAATTGGGTTGTATTTTTATCGAGATCGTGCCAAACGTCCGGTGAAGAGCATCCCCTATTAAGGGATTATTCTGTGTCCTCAGTCCCCAGGCGCGGATAAATTCCGCGCAGCGCATTCTCAGCCACCCGTTGAATCGCGCTTATGACAGCGGTTCCATCGCCTTTGTAGGCCCCTTTGCGCCATGCCTGGGCCGCTGTGAAGATATCATTGAGGGTATCCCACAGCCCCGTGATGTCGCTGTCGTCTTCAAATTCGCGGGGATAATCTTGAATGGCATAGTTCGCGCTGCGCTCACAGTAATCCAGCGCATAGGCGGGGGTCGTGAGCACCGTCAGCACACTATCCTCATATTCGTTCAGGCGCGACAAAAGCGCTGAGATGGTCTCTTGCA
>DAOTUR010000650.1:0-11669 GCA_034436915.1 Anaerolineae bacterium | reverse complement strand
ACGGCATCGCACAAACATCTCAAGACACTTCACCACTCTGACGGCTACACTTACCAGAAAGGACAAGGCGCACTCCCTCCCCATGTCTAAAGACAGGGGTCTCTCGCGCCGATTCGATGAAGACATGTGTAGGGGCGCAGCACGCTGCGCCCCTACACAAGCGCTGTGACCTGTTGCGAACCCATTACCTGATGCAAAAGTAATGATTCACCTATCCATGAGAATCGTGGGTTTGTAGGGGCACGATGGATCGTGCCCTGGTGATTTGTAGGGGATTTGGCGTGGGCGCGATGCATCGCGCCCCTACAAGGGCCTTTGTCGCACGGATAGCTGAATAATTACATGCAAAAATCCTATATCACGCCCGCGCATTTGCGCCCAGCAGCATCTTGAGCTGGTGCAGGCCGCCGTCGGGATTCTGGCGAAAATCAACCGGAGGCATCATCAACAGCAACTTGCTCGGATCGCACGAGCGGTGCAGCGCCGGGATGACAATTTTGCCGCCCGTGAAAAAGCGGCGGTACTCATTCAGCACATCGGGATCATTGACCGAATCAGGCGAGAGGATGAGCAGCATCGTGCCGCACGCCCGCATCGCCGCCTCCACCGCGCCGCGCCAATCCTCGGCGGTGTCCGGCACATCCATCTCATCCATCCACACGCGCACACGCGCCTCATGCAGCGCCATCGCAATATCGAGCGCGAAGACCTCATCGGCGCGGTGATAGCTGACGTAGACACCGTGACGGGCCGCCTGATGAATCAAAGGCGGCGTGAGAGTGTCCTGGAGCGCTTCACGGACACGAGTGTCCTGCGGCGTCTTGATCAAGGCACGACGAAGAAGCACGCGCTTCTGTTCAATGGTCAGCGGCTGAGTGGTAATGGCTGATAATGAAGAGGATTGAGACGACATAGAAACGCCCACCAAACTGAATTCCAACTCTGGAAGGCAGTATAGCAGGGAAACCCGACACGTGATGCTTAATCATCGTTCATGTAACAGGAATGTTATATCACAAAGTGTCAACCCTTACTTTCGTCCCGTAAAGATTCTGTTATTATGAGCATGATGTGATCGTTTGAGGCGTTTTATGACATCTTCTCACCCTGCAAAAACCCGCCATGAGATTGAGGCCGCTCTCGCCCTTGCGCGGCAGAACGGCGATCATGCTGCACAAGCGGCGTGCCTGCTGGCTCTGGGTCATCTCTCTGTTGACGAAAAAGAATACGCACTGGCATCCAGATTTTGCGCCGCTGTATGAAAAAGCGCTGCATATGCATCAGCAGGCCGAATATCGACGCGGAAACGTCGGCACATGACATGTCATGCCCCAGGTGTCGCCTCCAGGAAATTCCGCACGAGCGTGAAATACGTATCGCGCTGTGTGCTGCCCGGCGAATGCCCCGCCCCCTGGAACGTATAGCCCAACGCGCTCGGATACAGCAGCTTGAGCCGCGCCTGCACCTCCGGCCCAAACGTGGCATCGTTATCGCTGTCGAGGATGAGGATGCGATTCGACCAGCCTGCCAGATCATCCGGCGTGAACTGATAATTGAGCATGTAATCAATCGTGCAGGCATAGGTGCTCAACATGTCAGCCTTGCCCAGGCGCACCGTCATCAGCTCATTCACATACGCCTGCCAGAACGGAGCCTCAACGGGCGAATGCTGCATGGTGGTGAACATTTGCAGCTTGGCCCCTTCGCGCACGATGCTCTCATCCAGGCCTTCCACCAGCGCGTACTGCTGCTGATAGGAGGTCGCCGCAGTCGGATCAGGTGGCGTGGTCGTGGAGAGAATCAGCTTGCTGACGCGATCCGGATAACAATGGGCAAAGACCTGGGCCAGCATCCCGCCAAACGACACGGCCAGCACGCTGGATGCGCCGATGTTCTCCGCCGTCAAAATCGCGGACAGGCCATCGGCAAGCGCGGCCATCGTCATTACAGGCGGATAATCCGGCACGATAATCTTGAAATGATCTTCCAGCAGCGGAATCGAGCGGAAGGCGGCATCGCCCACGCGCAGCGCCCCAACCAACCACAGCACAGGCCGTTCGCCATGCCCGCTGACGCTGTACGTCCAGGGGACGCCCTCGCACAGGACATGGTGCGCCAGATGCGTGACGCGATATTCTTTCAATTCCTGAACCAGCGCCAGCGGTGCATCGTGATAAAACGTATCGAGTCCGACGGACATACTATCCCCCTGAGAAATCGCAGACGCAAAATAACCAGGAACGTCGCACGCGCCTGGGTCTATTGTGAGCGATGTTGCTGTGCAGGGCTTTAATGTTTTGAGAGAGGTGTTGTGCATGTGAGTCGTAGGGACTACGGCCTGCCGTGTCCACCCATTCGGACAAGGCGGGCCGGACAAGCCGGGCCTTGTCCCTACAAAAACATTCTCTCATACCCATGTGAACCTTATGGGCAAGGCTCTACAGCGGCGTTTTGGTCGGTGTGCCGGCTTTGCGCGGATAGAGCGAGGGCGTCTTGTGCGTCTTGGCGACGATCACCAGATAATGCGCCTCCTCGATATCCGGCAGCCGAATCTCGATGATATCGCTCAGTTCGCCACCCAGTGTCTGCATGGCGGCCTGAGCATCGCGGGCCTCGTCGTGCGCCGTGACGCCTTTCATGGCGATGCAGATGCCGCCCACCTTCGCCAGCGGCAGCAGGTACTCCAGCAGCGCAGGCAGACGCGCCACAGCGCGGGCCGTGACCACATCATAATGGCCGCGATGAGCATTATCCTGTCCGACATCCTCGGCGCGGGCGTGCAGCGTGCGAATATTGGTGAGGCCAAGCGTCTGCGCCACATGCTCGATAAACATGAGCTTTTTGGCGGTGGCCTCCATCGCCGTGACCGTGAGCGACGGATACACCATCGCCAGCGGCAGCGCCGGAAAGCCCGCCCCCGTCCCCACATCGATGAGCGTTTTGGCGTGGGAGGGCAGATACGGCACAAGCGACAGCGAATCGAGATGATGCCGTATCGCAATCTCGTGCGGCTGCGTGATGGCCGTGAGGTTGATGCGCTGGGCGTTCCAGTCGATCAATTCGCGTGTGAGCACATCAAACTGGGTCTCCTGCGCGGGAGTCAGCATCAGGCCAAACAGAGAATGTGCCGCCTCAGCAAATGGGCTGCTCATGATATCCTCAAAAGCAGAGACGCCCTCACAGGAGCGTCTCTACACGTTATGTATCAGGGTTGGTTAATCGGCACTTTGGGATTCTTGAAATTGACGTATGTGCCAAAGGGATTCGGCTCAATCTTGTAGGTGCAGGTGTCGTCAATGCGTTCCGTCGTTGTGCCAGGGCCATACTTGGCGAAGCCATCGCTGATCGCGTTGTTCCAGAATAGATGGAAGCCGACCTGATAATCGCCTGCCTGCCAGCTATCGCCCAGATCCGCCGTGTAGAACACCCAGAATTTGCCATCGTCCAACTGCTTGATCTCGCTGAGGCTGACTTTGGTCGCACTCTGGCCGTTGATCTGGATATCGTAGGCGGCGTTGTTGATGTGATCCTGCACCTGGTCTTTGGTCTTGGCGAACCATGACCAGTACACCACGAGGCGATCTGTGTCAAACAGGCGGCCCGGATTGGCTTTGGGATAGACATCACACTCGGCAAAGATCAGGCCGGGGTTGCTGGTGCGGCCCTGCGCGTCTTCAATCTCGGTGGGGCGTGCGCCGATCTGTACCACATCTTCTTTCAGTGTGGCATAGACCTGATTGAGTTTGCCACCATCGGGCTTGTAGATGCCCGAATCGCCGATGACGATGCGCGTGAGTCCTGTCACCGCGTCTACGACAGGCGTGCCGACGACAGTGCCTGTGCCGCCTGTGGCCGTTGTGCCGTTGATGGTGGTCGAGGTGAACTGTGGCTCGGCACAGCCATCCTGTACATCATCGACAGTGGTCTCAAAGGTGACTTTGCCCGTTGTCTCGTTGGCAATTTTGAGTTTGGCGCTGCCCGGCTGCCCTAAGAGCAGTGATTCATTGGTGTTGTATTGCAGCACAGAACTGGATTGAAACGTACCATCAAGCTGCACGCGGATTTCGTTGGTCAGCGCTGTACCCGTCCCCCCAAAGCCGCGAAAGACCTGCACAAACACATCCTGATTGCGCCCGATGATTCCATCCAGATCGAGGATGGCCCGATTATCGCACACCACAAAGAAGTAACTGACATTGGTCGTTGGTGTGCCAACGACGGTTGGGCGGGCGGTAGCCCTCGCTGCTGCCGACGTTGGCACAGCGGGTACGGCTGTCGCGTTTTGCGCCAGCGCAAATCCGGTGATCCAGACCATCATGATCGGAACAAATCCACAGAGGGACAACACCAGTTTCTTGGACATCCCGGAGTCCACCTTTCCGACAGGGAAATGAGAGCGTGCAACATTATAGTGGATGTTAACGCAAAATGGCGCAAATCCCACCCCTCGATTGGCCTACGATCTGCTGATATCCGACATGAGGGTGTCGAAAGGCGTCCCTAACACATCACATTGAAAATTGTCTCGTCATCGCTATCAACGCGATTCGGATCATGGGAGACCATACTTTCCCTCTCTTTTCATGAAAATTTCTCCCGAACAGCCGATGAGAAAACGTCACTTTTACACACTTCCCTTTATCATAGAGACATAACCCACAGCTATAGGTGACGTCCCATGCCCTACCTGATCGATGGACACAATCTCATCGCCCATATGCCCGATATTTCGCTGTCTGATCCTGATGATGAGGGCAAGCTCGTTGTGCGACTGCGCGGCTTTGCAGCGGCCCACCGCAGGCAGTGCATCGTCATTTTCGATCATGGTTTGCCCGGTGGCAAATCGCCCATGTCGAATGACACTGTGAAGGTGATTTTTGCCACCGCCTATCATTCCACCGCCGATCTGATTCTGATGGAGCGCATTCGTAACACGCCCGACGCCCCCAACTGGACAGTTGTCTCCTCCGATAATGAAGTGCTGGATGCGGCGCGGAATCAGGGGATGAAAGGGATGCGCTCATCCGATTTCGTTGCGCTGATGCCCAACCCCAACGCCCGCCCGGATGATCCCGGTGAGGCAATCCATCCGCACATCTCATTGCAGCATGTCGCCACGATGATGGATGCCTTTGAGGTCGAGATACCGGAAATTCCTCAAGCGCCTGCCGCACCGCCTGCGGCAAAATCTGCTCCGCCCGCACATGCCAAGACGCTGCCCGCGCCGCCAAAGCCCAGTGCGCCGCCCAAAACACCACGAGTGCCGCTGGGAAAAGCTCCCATCCCGACGACTCCGCCTACCTCATTGCAGGACAAATTTGAGGAAGTCACGATGAGCGATACAGAAATTGACTCGTGGCTGTCGGTCTTTGACACGCAGACGCCCGTTGAACCCACGCCCGCCAAGCCTAAAATCACGCTTCAGCCTGCGCTGCCTGAAGACACCGCCGCGACAGAGGAGACAGACGCTCCGCTGCCCCCACCGCAAAAAGCCGGTGGTCAGACCGATCTGCGGAAGATGAAGGTCGATGACTGGATGACCTATTTTGGCGTGGATGATACGCCGCCGCCTGCACCGGACAAACCGCTGAGTGCCGAAGCGATCCGCTCACGTCTGGTGCAGCATGATCGCACCGTTGATCCCAACAGCATCCCGCGTGAGGACATGGAGACATGGCTGCGGGCCTTTGGCGTGGCGGATAAAGATGCTGAGGACAACGCGCCATCGACCCCGCCCAAACCCCGCAAGCGTAAATGAGCTGTTTCTCTTATAACCAGTGGTGCAAGTCATAAATTTAAGGTGGGATTGTCGTAGGGACGCGATCTAAGAAGCCGTTTGATAATGCCATTCGTTACAAACAAAATGTATTTTGGCGTAGGGACAGGGCCTGCCCTGTCCATTTTCACGCGATGAACGGACAGGGCAAGCCCTGTCCCTACACGAATCATGCATAACATTTTGCATTATCAAACGGTCTCTAAACCTTCGGTGGCTTCGCTCGCGCCCTGATGATTTGTAGGGAATTCAACGTGGGCACGATCCATCGTGCCCCTACAAACCCGCGATTTGCATGGAGAGCTGAACAATTACATGCGAAAATCTATAGCATTCCAGCGCCCTGAATGGCAATTTGACGCGATTGCTCTGGCCTCTTTGCGAAAGACGGTGGACAGATCAGCGGAAGTATGATAGGATCATCTTTAAATCGGGGTGTGGCGAAGCTGGCATCGCGCTGCTTTTGGGAAGCAGAGATCATCAGTTCAAATCTGGTCACCCCGACTCTGCGGGTATGGTGTAGTGGTAGCACACAACTCTTCCAAGGTTTTAGCATGAGTTCGAGTCTCATTACCCGCTCTCAAAGTGCGCTTTCAGGCGCATTTTTTGATTCCAGTAAACAACGAAGGCATTATTTGTACTTATCTCAAATAAAGCGCTAAACTTGCTCTGAGTTTAGAGGGGAGTAATGCCATTATGCCTGTTAACGTGGAATGGGACAACGAAACCCATACGATCATTCGGTACGATGTACAAGACCCCTGGGAATTGGAGGAATATTCTCAGGCGCTTGACGAAACCTGGACTCTGATCGACGCTGAGTGCCATCCCGTTCATGTTGTCGTTGATTTGAGTGATGCGTTCTCGTTTCCTAAGCATCTGTTCTCGATAGCAGTGCGGACAAACACTCAAATTCATCCGCGACAGAATTTCGTCATCGGCGTCAAAGTCTCGCCTTATCTGCAAACGATGGTGCGGGTGGCAGCGCGTTTTTACCCGCGTTTAGGCCATAATCTGCTTTTTGCCCACACATTGCACGAAGCCTACAACATCATTCAGACCTATGAAGTCATCTCGGCACTAAAGGACTGAAGTGACCCGTTTGCCAACAATTTGAGCGAATATCCACGACACCCCATGCCCACCTCGTAAGATCGGGCCAGTGCCGCGCTCACAGGCTTCCTCACCAATTTTAGCCCGTCTCTTACGTGATGAAGCTATTATATTATTTTTGACGACTTTCTTGAAAAGGAGTGTCTGTGATGGCTGCTGATGAAGAGAAATTTATCCTCACCCCCGAAGGCTACGCCCACATCAAACAACAGTTGGCGCTGCTGGAAGACAAAGAAAAGGGCGAACGCGAGATACTGACAGATGCCCTCAGTGACTCGGTGGGCAACGACGATAACGCCGATGTTGGTGTTGAATTCGATGCCCGCACACGCAAAGAATGGACGGATGAGAAAATTGCCCACCTCCATTACATCCTGGATCGCGCTGAGATTTATGAAGATGCCAATCCCAGCGCGATTGATGTGGGTGAGCGCGTCACACTGTGGTCGTTTGAAGATCGTCAGGAGATGAAGTTCGACGTGATATCCAGCGCCGAGGTCACATCGGGCGCTGTCGTCGGGCCGGGCGTGATGGATGCCTCGGATGCCTCGCCGATGGGCAAGGCGCTGTTGAGTCGCCGCGTCGGGGATATTGTCGAGGTTGATGCGCCGGATGGCAAAATGCGCTATGCCGTCCGTAAAATCGAGCCGATTCCTGCGGCGTGAGAGGCTGTACACAAAATTGGTTTTCGGGTGGGCGATCCATGAGTCGCCCCCATGAATTGGTTGTGTTTACCGCTGCGCGATCTGAATCCAATTGCCGCAGGTGTCATTCAATACGGCGATGGTGACAGGCCCCATTGCGGTGGGCGGTTGATGAAACTCGACGCCGAGAGACATCATGCGCTCATATTCTTTTTGCACATCATCAACGCCAAACGAGGTGAGCGGAATGCCCTGCTCAAAGATGGCCTGCTGGAATGTGCGGGCGGCTGGATTGTTGTTCGGCTCAAGCAGCAGTTCAACGCCATCGGGCGCGTCCGGCGAGACAACGGTCAACCATTTAAACTCGCCGATAGGAACATCCTCTTTTTTGACGAAGCCCATGACCTCTGTATAGAACTTGAGCGCTTTGTCCTGATCATCGACGAAGATGCTGGTGACAACGATTTTCATACGGTTTTTCTCCTTGCGCTGCGGAAATAAGCCATGCCTCACATCATGCAACAGAACTCATGTGAAACCAAACGGTTGCATATAGAATATAAGAGAATCCGTTCTAAGTCAATAGATGCGCTAGAATCCTTCTGGTCGCGGCAGAGGCCGCCCATCGATATAGGCGTTCAGGTTTTCCAGCGCCATCTCCCAGCCCGCGCTGTCCTGCTCAAGACGTGTTTTGCGCTGCTCATCCGTCAGTGCCTCCAATCCGGTTTCCGTGACGGTGAAGCGCGTGCCGCCGTTTTCTTCTTCAAGTGTATAGGTGGTCGTGATCAAGCGATCTGGCAGACTGCGCGTGGTCAGTTGGTGCGGCGGATCAATCTGCTCAACGAGGGCAACGGCCACATCCATCTCATTGATGCGGATCGAAATGATATCGTCCTGCCACGAGAAGACTGTACCAGGGGCGAACCATTGGACAATCTGGGCGGGATCGATGACGGCTTGCCAGACCCGCTCACGAGGGGCAGCAATCCAGATGCTGCGCGTGATTATGATTATTTCCATTCTGATCGTCCTTCACGTGAAACCCATCACTTACCCGCAGAATAAAAGAAATTATGTTCTACAACAATCCCCAAATATCTCTGGCAAGAACAGGGCATAAATTGGACTTATATATGGCCCACACCGCGCATAATGCCGAGCTTATAATAGGAGTTTCTGTCCCTCTTATGTATGCATGACGCGATTATTTTGAAGAAGAGACAAGGGCAGCCCAAGGGGAGCGTTTTTATGGGAGCAGTTTCATTGCAAAACGAGAAACCGGCTGTTTTTATCGTCGCGCTGACATTTTCGCGGCTGATCATGAATATGACGCGGCGCTTTGCCTATCCGTTTGCCTCGCAGATTGCGGCGCAGTTGGGCGTGCCGCTGGAGGCCGTGCAAAATCTGATCGCGCTGCAAGCAGGCGTGGGCATTGCCAGCCCGATGTTTGGCCCGCTGTCCGAGCGCTATGGGCGCAAATGGGTGATGATGGGCATGATGCTGCTGATGGCGGCGGTGTCGGCGGCGGGGGCGCTGCTGGCGAATTTCTGGGTCTTTGCCGTGATCATGCTGGTCTTGGGCGTGGCAAAAATGATCTTTGATCCGGCGCTGCTGGCGTATGTCGGGGATCGCATTCCTTATCATCGGCGGGCGCTGGCGGTGGGAACCACCGAATTGAGTTGGGCGGGGGCGCTGTTCGTCATTGCGCCGCTGGTAGGATTTTTGCTCCAGGGCGGCTATGGGGTGCAGGCAGTGTTCGCGGTGTTTACCGTACTGGCGCTGATCGGGGCGCTGGTGATCTTTGTCTTCATCCCGGCGGATCGGCCAGAGCATCATGCGGTCAAGATCGTCACGCCGCTTGATGCATGGCGGATTGTGCGCGGCAGCCCGGTGGCGCTGGCAGCATTGGCCTATTCGTTCCTGCTCGTGGCGGCGAATGAGCTGATGTTCATCAATTACAGCCCCTGGATGGAAGCCTCATTTCATATCCCCACCAACCAACTGGGCATCCTCACAACCGTCATCGCGGCGGCAGAGGTGCTGGGCGAGTTTGTCATCATTGGCCTGGCGGATCGTCTAGGCAAGCGGCGGATGGCGTTGGGCGGGGCGCTGGTGGGGGCATTGGGCTACGTGATATTGCCACAGCTTGCGTTCAGCCTGCTGGCAACCATGATCGGGCTGTTCGTGATTTTCATGTCTATCGAGATTGCGATTGTGGCGTCGATCCCGATGTTTACCGAAATTTTGCCCAACTCTCGCGCTGTCATGATGAGCAGCAACGCCAGCTTGCATTCGCTGGGGCGGCTCACGGGTGGAACCGTCGGCGGTTTTCTGCTGCGGCAAACGGGCAGTTTCGGCATGGTGTGTTTCTTTGCCACGCTCATCGGCCTGGGAGCCTTTATGATGATGTGGCGTCTTGTGCCTGAGACCGCTCTGATGCCTGAGCCGAAAGCCAAAATCGCCTTATGAATCGGCGGCGCGGGACAGCACAGGCTTGATATCGATGACAGGAGTTCCGTCAATGGCTTCGATAGGCCCGACTTTGAGGCGCATTCCATCGATCTCCAGCAGCGTCACGCGATGCAGACCAATGGGATTGGGGCGATCCGGCGAACGAGTAGCAAACACGCCCGTGAGCGCATTTTCGATCTCGCCGCGTGGATGCACCTGGAGTACATCGCGCTGTGAGCGGTGAAACCATGTCAGAATGATCAGAGCATCGCCCACTGTGAGGCCCATAAGAGCATCTGCTACAGAGGGCGTCAGTTCGATCCAGGCATCCGGTGCGCCTTCATATCCCTGGCGCGGTGCGACTTCGCGGTTGGTCAAATCGGAGCGAATGAGGCCAATCGGCTGAAGGGTATAAAGGGTGTCGGTCATAGTCGCTCCTGTGTCTCTGGTTCTATCGTATCCGTCTATGTGGGCAGCGGACGGGCAAAAGCTCGTCCGCCCATGAATCATGTAGATCGGTGGTTACGCTTTGGGGGCCGGCTCATAAATCAGGCCCACGACGCCGGAGCTGAATGCCTGTGTTGACACAAGTTTAAGCGTCGTCTGCGTGTCGTCTTGAAACAGGCGCTTGCCTGTCCCTACGACCAGCGGATAGACGAGGAGACGATAGCGATCCACCAGATCATGCTTGATGAGCGTTTGTACCAGCGTGGCGCTGCCATGAACCGTGATATCACGTCCGTCCTGCTGCTTGAGTTTGGCGATTTCCTCAACGATATTGGCTTTGATCAGAATTGAGTTGTTCCACTCTGCCGTGTCCAGTGTCGTTGACACCACATATTTACGCACGCCGTTGAAGTAAGCGGCTCCATCATCCGTGCTCTGTGGCCACGCAGCAGCAAATCCCTGATAGGTGATGCGCCCCAGCAGCAGCGCATCGCTGGCCTCTGTCTCCTCGCCTTTAAATTTGGCAATCTCATCATTCCAATAGGGCACTGTCCAGGCCGGGGCTTCCATAATGCCATCCAGCGACAGGAATTCAGTGACGATAATGTTTCTCATGGTAGGGTTCCTTCGGTTCTCATCATTAATCATAGCCCCATCATAAATCAGCAAACGGGCTATGTCTTGAACAAAAACGACAGCGGCTATCTCTGGATGCTTCTGAGGATTTGCGCGGGGGTTTGCCCCATGAAGCGCTTGAGGGAGCGCGTCAGATGCGGCTGATCGGCATAGCCCGCCTGCTCCACTGTGTCGAGGATCGAGATGCCCTGCTGCAAGAGCGTTCGGGCGTGGCGAGCGCGATATCTGATAGATCGATCCCTGTGACAGCCCGGTGGCATGGACGAACCGCCGCTGTACCGAGCGCAAGGACACATCTTTGATCTGCCTTGAGCGTCCGTGACATCCAGGCCGAGGATATCGTTGTAGAACGCTTTGGCCTGGGGAATATCGCTAACGGCAAAGCCGCTGAATGCTTTCGTGTCTTTGAACATTGGTCCGCTCCTGACATAATCATAATCATTGTCATCTCAGAATAGCACGAATGTTCGTTTCTTTACATGAGTCTTTCGATACAATGGCTCAGCCCTGTATACATGCATACAGGGCCGAAACGTGATGTATACCTCTATTTGTCGGTGCAGGACGAACGATCAGGATGCGCCCATTTTGGCGACGATGCC
>DAOTUR010000649.1:0-15974 GCA_034436915.1 Anaerolineae bacterium | reverse complement strand
CGCCCCTACAAAGACGCTTTAGCCCATTAAGAACTCTTGGCGATCAGAAATCGAGCTTCCGAATTTGATTTCCTGAACCAAAACGATCACAAAATCGAGACATGCACCATTGGTTAGTACTACAGCCGCGCTTAGGTTTTATGGTGGATGGCTCAATGATTGAGATTATCGTTGGATGATTTGGTGGGCATAAAAGCATACCGTAACGTCACGCCGAGGATGTAATATGTTGCCAGCAATGTTCCACGCAGCGTTCCGCTCACCTTTGACTGCCCCGACCAGCGCTTGCGATAATGGACGGGCACTTCAACGATACGGAGGTCGTGGCGTGCCGCTTTGACCATCATTTCAGTCGGCCAACCGAATGTCATCTCGCACATGTCCAGCGATAACAACATCTCCCGTCGAATCGCTCGATAGGGGCCGAGATCAGTGACTTTCAAGTCATAAAGCAACCTCATCAAGCGCGAGACCAGTTGATTACCAAAGCGTTGATGCGGCGGCATGGCCCCCGGTTCGGTAGATCCTGCCCGCGTTCCGAGAACAAGATCGGCGCGATTGTCGAGGATGGGACGGATAATCAGCTCCATTTCTGCTGGGTCAAAACTACCATCCCCATCCATGAACACCACCACATCCGCGTCTGCTGCTGCGAAGACGCCGGCCGCGCACGCATAGCCGTAACCACGACGTGCTTCATGGATGACCCGTGCGCCAGCACCAAGGGCTTCTGCATCAGTGTCATCAGTCGAACCATTATCGACAACGATGACACTGATGCTGCTCACTAAAGGCAGGGTCGAGGGAATGCTGCCCACGAGACGACGAATGTTACTCGCCTCGTTAAGAGCAGGAATGATGATGGTCAACTGCATCAGAGATTCATCCCTTCAGCATGTATTTTCAGAAATTTGCGCGTCTGTGGCGCGACTGTATCTGGCAAATGCCTCAATTCATTCATCAGTCGTTTTAAATCATCAACATAGTCGATATCATAGCAATCCGTCAGCATTTTCACCTCTAATCCGGCTTGTTTTGCGCGATCCAGAGTATCAGACGTGACCTGTGGTGTACTCATTGTAACCGTTAGAAACAATGAAGGAGCCGGTTGTTTTAACCCGATCAGATAATAGCCGCCGTCATCGCAGGGGCCTAATGTCACATCGGCGGACTCTAATCCCTGGAATGCTTCAACGAGACGGCTGACGGGCAAGGATGGGCTGTCGCTGTCCATAATGATCGTCTGATCATATCCATTCGTGAGACAGTGAGTCGTTGCGTTGTTTAACCGTTCCGAGAGATCGTTACCGACTTGCAAGAGCAGTTCAAAATCGGAAGCAATCTGACGGAAATAATCTTCCCCTCCCACAGGGGAGTATGCGATGATGGGCGTGAATGCCAACTGCTTTTGGGCTTCCCGAATCATGTCGAGGGTATCCAGCAGGAAACACTCGTAGAGGCTCGCAGCTTGCTCCCCCATAAGCGGTGGCGAAAGGCGTGTTTTCGTTTGTCCGGGCGCGGGTTGTTTGGCAACAACCATGAGCGCACGTTTGGGAGCGTTAAGACTTAAGGGTTGAGGGTTCATGGTCATGTTGTGACTCATTGTCTGATGGAATAGTAAACTGAAGACCTGATGACCAGCGACGAACTTGCGTCATAACAGCCGCCAAAAGCAGAATGTAGAGCGGCCAGAATTGTAAGGCGAGATCCCAGTGTTCTTCCTGCCAGCGCATGAACGTGATGTATGACAACGAGACTGTGCAGGTAAACACCCACCATGCCAGGGCTGCATTCAAACGAGATTGGCGCGGGACAAAAAGATCAAGGGCGATCAAAGGCAGTAACCATAGGGCATACCAGGGGAGCAAATTGTGATTGATGAGTATATAAACGCCAATCGGCCAGAAGCAGCGCAAAATCGCCTGCCGCTTGGTCTGGGCTGGACGGATGATCATCCACAGGCTCACGATTGCGATGATGGCAGGCATTCCTCTCGTACCAGGGACATACCACTGGATGCCATGTGCCTGCGCCAGATCAATGAACCAGCGCATGAGCGGCGATATATTGGCCCACTCGCGTCCGTATTTTGAGAGGAAGCCAAGCACATTCACCCCCGGTTGACTGTACAGGACATACCCGGCCAGCACAGTCAGCACAAGCGCGATAGGCAGCGCCAGCCGCCAGCGACGTTGGCCTGTCTTGTCATGCAAACTCCAGAGCGGGATAGCCAGCATGGCTGGGTACAGCTTTATCAAGGTCGCCAGCCCCAAGAGCACGCCAATCCCCGCCTCATAGCGCCAGTTCACATGGGTCGATGGAGAACGCGCCCGCAGTAAAAATGCTCCCACAATCAACGGTAGATACAGCGCATCGACATGAGCCGAATGGGCGATCTCAAACATGAGCAGCGGACTCCACAGGAAAATCAGAACCCGCTCAGGTGGCTGATGAAGCGCCTGCAGGAGTTTTACCAACAGCCAACCTGCCAGTAGCGTTGAGGCAATCATTACCAACTTCATGCCCAAAACGCTGTCTGGAAATACCCGCCACGTCGCTGCAAAGACGATCTGAGCGCCCGGCGGATAAATGGTGACGGCCTTCGGACGGTTCATACTCGGCCAGATGATATCATCGCGCAGGTCAACCAGTTTTCGTGCGTTTGAAGCATAGCGATAGGGGTTGATGCCCGCCGCCTGGACACGACCATCCCAGATATAGCGAAACATATCATTAGACAGCGAGGGCCAGGAGGGGAGCAGTAAAGCGTTGAACACGACAGCAAAGAAAAAAATGGTCTTGAGTGAGTGACGAGAATTAGGTTTCAGGATCACCCAGCAGGCAAGTCCGTAGAGGATGAACAATCCCAAAAAGATGATAAAGAAAGGTTCGATACGATGTGGACGGAAATCCCCATGCAACAGGGCTGCGCCATACAGGGGCAAAGATAACAGCCCCAGTATGAAAAGTGGCGATCTGGCAAGCCACCCTATTGATGCCGTATGGCGCAGAAATGTCCAAAACTGAGGAAGCCTGTGTGAGGGGCGAGGTACATCATGAAAAGATATCACAGGCTGTCTCCCAATTATCGAGGGTGGGGCATAATTCTGCTCATGTGAGTCGAAATTAGGCAAAGCGTCTTTGTAGGGGCGCGATGCATCGCGCCCCTACGCCAATCCTGTTTCAAAATTTACAATGACCTGAAGATCAAAACCGTTCACAATGGTTCATAACGATTTATGCCTCACCCTCAATTCATCGATTGCCCTGTGAGCAACATGCCAATCCTGCCAATGGGACTTCCCGTGTCAGCCAGTTTTTTGAGGCGCGGAATTAACAATGTATCGATGCCGAAAAAACGTCCTGGCGCGAAGGCAATGACGACAATTGAGAGAAAGATCATATTCAGATACACCCACTCCCATTCATAGGGGGTAGGAATGTTCGCCAACCCAAGCGCCAACTGCATCGATACGCCCAGCGCAATCAAGCCGCCTAAACGACTGAACAAACCGAGTCCCAGCAGGATGAAGATTGAGAACTCCGCCAACCAGATCAGCCAACCGAATAATCCAAGATTTGGCAGGATGATGTTGTCCACAATTGCGCCGTTGAACTGGCGCAGCGGCGTCAGGTTCAGGAAAATCTCTGGCCCACCGGTGTTATCCAGGTTGGCTTCAAAGACGCGCAGTTCACGGTTTGCTGCATAAAACGATTGGATGCCCAGCCAATCGCACAACCCTTTCGCCCGATTCAGCTTTTCGCGTCCTGCCTGAATAGATTCAGTTGTGATCGAATAGTTTGCCGGACAACCGAATGTGGGCGGCATTTTCCACCACAACTGCGTGAAAAAGAGATAGGCGAGTGCCAATCGGACGATAATCAGGACAACCTTTTGCACGTTTGTGATCGCGCTGGTTGGATGGTTGCTACGATCCACCGTTGTTGTCGCTGTGTCTGTCTGCTGCGCCATGAGAGTTCTCCTTGACCCGATAAATGCCATTCATTTTGAACCATTCATACGCCGCAGGGCTGCATGAAGCACCGCAACAACGGTCATGCTGTCACGGATATCATTATTGCGTACCATTTGCAGCACCTCATCAAACGGAAATGTTTGTATTTCAAAAAACTCGGTATCGTCAGGTGGGAGCGAGTGCTGAGTCAGGTCATACCCCAGATAGAGATAAGCTGTTTCGTCGCAGACACTCTTGGACGTGTAGAAGATACTGACATCCAGCAACCGTCCCGCTTGATAACCCGCTTCTTCACCCAGTTCACGTTGTGCGGCTTGCTCTGGTGTTTCCCCCGGCTTGATGCCGCCAGTGGGCATTTCCCAACGAAAATTCTCTTGCTGCACGTAGCGATACTGGCGCACCAATACAACATGATCGTCATCAACAAAGGGCAGCACACCAACACACTGACCGAAGGTGCAAACACCATAAACAGTGCTGTGACCATTCGGCATTTCGGCGATGTCTTCGCGCAAACTCATCCATTTGTTTTGATAAATGTCACGACTGCTCTGAGTCTTCCAGGGTTTAGGTGGCATGAATCCGTGCTTTCCTGATGAGCGTGTCAGCCGAAATACGGTTGCTCAAAGACATCGTTCTGGCTGACACAGCGAATCGACTGAGGCGTTAAATTGAGCAACCCCACGCACTAATAGGATACGCTGCCTGCGCCCTGGGATAAGAACTCGACCACCTTTGCCCCACCCGCTAACACAGCTCCAGCAATCAGTTTGTCTTCCGTCACACCACGCACATTGGCGCAGGGGGGGCAGACCCAAATCATGCCACCGCCAGCGACAAAGGTGTCCAACAGCTCTTTTAAGGGCTTAAAACCTTCTGCATGAATGTCGTCTGCAACGCCTGTTTCTGCTAGGCGAACGGCCTCGATAGAGAGGAAAACAGCCGTTTCCTGTCCGCTGGCGATCCCTGCGTTAGCGATGACGAAGGCCACCGTTGCCTTATCGATGTTATCTTTGCCAGAAGTCAAATTGACCAGAAGCTTTGCCATAGGTTATGAACCTTTCTGAATATAAAAATTCGATACTTGAGAGTAATCACTCGGGACATGCTGATACAGTAGCGCATTCCCAGTCATGCGGCACCAAGCGGGTATGTCTTCTGCCGCACCGCGATCATATCCGATGACGTGCAGCACCTGAGCCTGTTTCATCAGCTTCATTTGCCTGAAAATCAGCAGGATAAGATCACCACAGCCCGTTTGGCCCGCATCCAGGAATTCATCAGCGGTTGGGGGAGTGTTTAGCATCATAAAATAGACTCACTTACCAGATGACGACGCTCGTTTCAATCCGACGGATGCCAACAGCGTTGGCGATGCCCTGTGTGATACATTCCCCCATGTCTTGCAGGTTTGGTGCTTCCACATAGGCGATCATATTGAACTGCCCGGTTGTGGCGTGAATTGATTTAATCACTGAGTGATCCAACTGCATTCCCGCCAATTCTTCAACCAGTTCGTGGACGCGTGTCGGTTCCGCTTCGATCAACAGATAAGCATAGGTCATGCGACCCTCCTCGTCATTTTGTGGTAAATAAATTGAGTTTTGGATAGGGACTTATGCTTATAAACGACTTCTTACCCCTCACCCCAACCCCTCTCCCACAAGGGTAGAGGGGTTGGGGTGTAGGGGTCAAAGTTCATAACAGACCCTAGCCGCAGGTAAAGGCGACCCGCGACGCCTTGCCCGTCCGCGCCATTTCGTCCAGCAGTGTTTTCACCGTGTCCATCGCGGGTTTGATCGGCAAGAAATGTTTAGCCACCTGCATATCTCCATCAGTGGACAGGGGATGCCAGAAGACACCATCGACGTTTACCGTCAATTCAGGCGAAAGATTATCCATGCCCAGCTCCATACCCTCTTTGGAGTATCCTCGTTTCGCCAGTGGGCGAATGAAGTGATGCTCTCGAGAAATGCCGAGTGAATCACGGAAGGCATGGAGGGCATCAAGATGGTTGGTGTTGGCAGGTGTTTCGGTTGTGCTCAAGCGAACGCGGAAACCAGCGTCTTGCAGCACACGAATGCCAACGACGGTCTGTTCCCATGTGCCTTTACCACGATAGGCATCATGATCTTCGGCCCGCCCACCATCCAGGCTGACTTGCATTTCAAGCCGGTCACTTTTGACCGCCTTGAGTTTTTCCAGCCGCTTTTCGTTGAAAAGCATGGCGTTGGTCAAGACGGTTGTTTCCATTTTTGCCGACGAATAGGCCAGCATATCGTAGATGTCGTTGAGCAAAAACGGTTCGCCGCCCGTGAAGAAGATATGACTGATGCCAATTTCAACCGCTTCATCGACCAGCTTTTTGACATTCGCCAGTCCAATCGAGCGGCGTGGCGCATTGGGACTGGATTTGGCAACACAATACGAACAGCGCAAGTTGCAGTCGTAGTTTGTGTAAATCCATAACTTCCATTGCAGGGTCGGTGCAGCCTGCATGTTGGCAAGCGGATTAACGAGCATTGGTTCATGTGTCATCAATGTATCTCCTACAGACTCCAATGGACACCACAGCCAGCACAGGCCTCATGGGGCTGGTCACTCAACAACTGCGTGCGCCACTGCTGGTAGCGCTCATCATTAAAAATACTCTCAAACGATTGTTCAAATACATTGCCCAGTTTCAGACTCTCATAATTCTGAGTCGCAAATGGCGCGATGCAGCACGGAAGCGCATTACCGTTGGCGGTAATATAGGCGGTTGTCCAGGGACGCAGACAGGCTTTCCAGGGCTGTTTATCACTCTGTTTGCTGGCTTCTAAACTGGAACGAGGATTTGTAGCACCAGAGGCTTTGAACAGGATGCCGAGTTCTTTCGCCAACGTCTCACACCCAACAATCACGTCTTCAACGATACTGTCGAAGTCATCGAATAAGCTGTGACCAGCATCCATCATGCCGGGCGCAGAGGGCGTTTCGTAATAGTAGACCATGCGCTGGAGATAGACTTCCGGCACACCCATCTTGGCGGCCATCCGAATCACAGCAGGTAGTTCTTCCACATTCTCTCTCATCCCCGTCATCCACAGCGAGGCCCGCGGCGTCGTTGCGCCCATGTTCCGCTGAATCTCTATGAACGCGGTGAGATTACTGATGATTTTGTGAAGGAGGGGCGCACCGCGTATGAGGGCGTAGGTTTTTGGGTCAGCCCCATCGACTGAACAGCGCATCTCGTCCAGTCCACTCTCGATCAGTTGGCGCGACCACTCAGCATTAAGCAGGGTGGCGTTGGTATTGAACAGAACATAGACACCACGCGCTTTGAGATGGGCAATCATACGCGGCAGGTCTTTATTGATGAGCGGCTCACCAATTCCATGCAGCACGGCCCGTTCCATTTTCGGGAACTGAGCAACAATCGTCAGGAAATTGTCCCAGCTTAATGTTTTCGGCTCTTCGTAAGTGGTGAATGTGCGTGGGCAGGTTTCACAAAGGAGGTTACAGTGGTTGGTGACCTCAATAAATACGCAGTGGGGACTCTCTTCTGCAAAGGCCGCACGAGTTGCCGTATCAATTGACCGGTAGGCATCGGGAAGATAATCGGCTTTGGATTCTGTCGGATAGATAGAGACATTAGGGGGACGCGAATTATTGGTCATAAAACCCTGATTTCCAGAATTATTGAACTGTTACTATAACGCTATTGAAGAATTCTTGCCATCTTCTTACGTATTCGCTTCCTAACGTTAACCTTTGAGACTGTGAAAGAGAATGGCAATAATTTCGTGGAAAGGTTGATTTTGGTACGCTAATTAATGTTGAAAAACACATCCAATCACACAGGGAGTATTTGCTAATGAATCGAATGTTTTCACGCTTGTCTGTTCTGATTCTACTACTCATGCTGACCATCTCGGCAACACACGCCCAGCGCCCAGTCATCCGCTTTGGGGTCGGCCCACTTCAGCCCACGCCGGCTGGCACAAAAGCCGCTTTTGAACCTTTTTTCGCGTCATTGGCTGAACAATTAGATGTGGATTATGAATTGGTTGCTACCGATAGTTGGGCAGGAATCAGTGTCGCAATGATTTCCGAACAGGTTGATGTTGCCTGGATGGGGCCATGGGGTTATGTGCTGGCGAATGATGCGTCTGAGGTTTTGACTGGTAAGGCGATCACCGCCATTGCAACCGTCAAATACGATGAAAAACCAATTTATCACGGCATCATCGTGGGGCAACCTGATTTGGCTCTGCCGATGCTCGATATGGGCGCAAACCCTGATGAAGCGTCAGTTAATGCTTGGCTTGATAAGGCCGCCCAATACAGCATTTCTTTCGCTGACTTAGGGTCAACCTCTGGTTTCTTGATCCCAACCGCTTTTTTTAAGACCTATAGCATTGATCCAAAGGTACACTTTGCGAGCTATAGCGAAGGCTCGACTCATGCCGCGAATGAAACGGCGGTTGTCAACGGTCAGGTGCAGCTTGCGACTGACTTTGATCGCAACCGCAACACGATGATTGGCAATGGGGCCTTCACGGAGGAACAATCCGTCATCTATTGGCAGTCGGCTCCCCTACCAAACGACGCGATTGCTGTTCGTGCCGGACTAGATCCTGTTCTTGTGGAAAAGCTTCGTTCAATTCTGTTAAATATGACGCCAGAACAGGCACAAGAATTGAAGATTGGGATTGCTGGCAGCGATAATACGGTTGTTCGTTACACCGGATTTGTGGAAGCAAGCGATGCCAGCTATCGTTCCATCCGCGAGGCCGGTATCTTCATCGGTAAATTGGGCGCACGCATACGTGATGAAGAGGCCCCTGTGCCCACCGTTGAGCCGACAGCCGAGAGCTAAGTCATCCCGACTTTCGCTGAGCTTTCTCAAATGATGCCGAGAGCGCTGGAATGATCGTAAACCCTTCTTTCCAGCCCCTCCACACTGTTCAGGGAGGGTGAGCAAAACGCTTGAAGTCCCTCTCCACGTTGTGGGGAGGGATTTTAGGGAGGGGTATAAGGTGAGTTATTGACACAAGAGGCAAGCGGGAAGCTTGCCCGTTGACCGTATTGGCCGCCGAATAGGGGAGCAAAGGGTGTCTTGATGCATCAATCTTCTCCTTTTCCATCCAATCTGCGTCGCTACACTCGCCCAGTTCGCAGGGGGCTGTTTGGCATCAGTCGTCGGACATGGCGATGGCTGATCGTATTCAGTGTGTTCTGTTTACTTTTGGCAGCGGCACGTCTGACACAGGTTGATGTTGGGCGGCTCGTCCAAAATACGCCCAAGATTGGCTTATGGGTCTCTCGCATTTTTCCACCCTATGACGGGTTTCGTAATCCGCCGAATGGTGAAGAGTTGGTTGGCTATATCCGTAATGCTCTGATAACCGTCTCGATTGCGTCAGTTGGGACGGCAGTGGCGTCAGTCCTGGCGCTGATTCCGTCAGTTCTGGCGGCGCGAACACTGACTCCATCGAATGCCGTTTTTTACCCGATCCGCTGGTTTCTGAATACCCTGCGCGGGATTGACAGCTTCATCTTCGCAATTTTTTTTGTCGCCGCCGTAGGCTTAGGTCCATTTGCTGGTGTGCTGGGTGTTATTTTTCATACCTGGGGGAGCATGGCAAAATTATATGCCGAAAACCTCGAAAATATGGAGATGGCCCCTATGTTGGCGCTGGAGGCCTCTGGCGTTAGTCGGACACGGGCTTTGATCTATGCTCTGCTGCCAGATGCGTTGCCATCATTGACCTCAACGACGTTGTTTGTCTGGGAATTGAATGTCCGATTATCAGTGGCGTTGGGTGTCGTCGGGGCAGGCGGTATCGGGCAAGATGTCAAGAATGCGATTGATCTGCTCAATTTTCCACATCTTGGTGTTCTTTTGCTCATTATTCTCATGACAGTGACCATCATCGATCAGGTCAGCACGCGTTTACGACAGGCCCTCCGCGCATGATGAACATTATTGAAGTGAGCGAACTGACAAAATATTATCCCGCGAGTGAACATCCGGCGCTGGATCGGGTCTCTTTCACTGTGCGGCCCGGATCATTTACCACCATTCTGGGGCGCAGTGGGAGCGGCAAAACAACCCTCTTTCGCTGCTTGAATCTGCTGCTCCGTCCAACGACGGGGAGTATTCGCATCTGGGAGCAAGACTGGCTCAGTCTCGAGGCTCATGAATTGTGCGAAGCACGCCGTCAGATGGCAACCATCTTTCAGCAGTTTAATCTGATCAACCGCCTGAGTGTTATGGAAAACGTCCTGGCGGGGCAGTTGTCAAATATCCCGTTTTGGCGTGTTCTGGTGCGCCGTTTCCCACCGATGTATGAGGACTGGGCGTTGCATTGTCTGGAACGGGTCGGCTTGCAGGATCTCGCAGATCGTCCAGCCGGGCAGTTAAGCGGTGGACAGCAGCAGCGTGTTGCCATTGCGCGAGCATTGGCACAGCGTTCCAGGATCATCCTCGCTGATGAACCCGTCGCCAGCCTTGATACTGAATCGTCTCACAGCGTTCTTGATGAACTGCGTAGTATTTCTGTGACGGATGGGATCACGATTTTATGCAGCCTTCACCAGGAGGATCTCGCTTTACAGTATGGAGACCATGTTATTGGGCTGCGGCAGGGGCGTGTGGCTGTTGCTGTCCCGCGTGAAGAATTCACGGCTGACCACCGAATGCAAATCTACCAAACGCACGGTAAATGAGACTTAGGACGCGTTTAAAAATAAAGTCGCAGAATCTGGCTAGTACAGCTTTGCGGAAGTCGATAAGCAATTCAAATAGCGAACTTTAGCTAAAAGAAACTGAACGAAATGCTTATGAACTTCCTCCAACGTGTACTAGGTCTGTCCTGTAGATCCCACGCACGAACCTTCCAGTACGCGCTCTGGCGGCTTACCCACGTACTCGATAAGGTGCAATACTGAAGCAGGCGTTCTGCCACTGTCCCACAGATCGGCCTGATTGGTCTCAAGCAGGTCTAAGGTCGAAGCGACCAGTATCTGATAGGCCGTCTGTACCCACGTTCCGAGTATTCCAGTACCGACGAAAATCGCGGATGTCGATTCCGAGCGAGTTGGAAGCAAATTCACAGCGCATATCGGTAATTTGGAACATTGAAGCTCTCCCGACCAGAGTCGATGATAGAAATAGGTCACCAATATCGCAACGCTCCGGCTCCAGACGCTTTTTAGTCTGGAATGCGGTCGTAGTAGAGCAGTGTCTTGAGCGTTTCTTCAGGATGCTGGTCAACGAATTGATAAGCATCCACAGCGTCTTCATAGCGATACCGTTTACTGATTAGGGGATCGGTCATCAAACGGCCAGTCTCGAGGAGTCGTAGGGCAGTTTCCTCAAGCCGTTTCAAATCCCAGAGTGGATAACAGCGGTGTGGATTCCCCCAGACGGGCATACTGGAAACAAAGGTTGGGCGGTTATGGTGCCATTCCGCGCCTAGTTCAATCTGGGATATGCCGCTGTAGTAGCTGGCAGAAACGATCAGCCCGCACATCTGGATGCAGCGAATAGCCGAATGCAGCGCTGCATAAGCACCAGAGACGTCAATCGCCACATCAACGCCCTGTTTAGCGGTCAGGTTTTTAATCTCTACTGCTGGATCACACTGGCTAGCATTGAAAACGGCATCCGCGCCGAACTGTTTAGCGAGTTCCAGGCGACTGTCAATCGTATCCACGGCAATAACCGTCTCAGCACCATTCAGGCGAGCAATCTGCACAGTGAGTAGACCCAGTGCCCCCATCCCAAAGACTGCAACCCGGTCACCGACCTTGATTTGAGCGTCGTGTACGGTTCCAAGTGCAAAGATGGCAGGGTCGGTGAAGAGAGCTGTTTCCGGTTTCATATTTTGCGCCAATGGAAACAGAGTATCCTCATGGCACACATTGGTTGGACGATGCGCCATACCACCATGGACCTTATCACCGCTTTTGAAGCGGGTTACGGCGCTGCCCACTTCGATAACCTCACCCACCAGCCACGACCCCAGGTTTAATGGATATAGGCTGTGACCTTCCTGTGGCATGAACATACGATAGAGCGGGTCAAAAGATCTGGTCACAAAAGGTGTTTTACCCCGGTAAAGGGTCATCTCCGTGCCATGTTTGATTCCACTGACGAGTGCACGAATGCGAACTTCGTTGGCTTGTATTTTGGGTTCACTATACTCACGGAATTCGATCTGGCCTGGAGCGGTAAGGACAAATTCCTTCATCGCAAATCCTTTTTTTAAGACTCACTGAAATCCGGCAGAAGTTTGCTTACTTGACGCCGCCCTGAGACAATCCATCGACGAACCGCCTCTGAAGCGCCAGAAACAGTAGTAGTACAGGAATAATCATCATGGCAGCACCTGCGCTGGTCAGAGACCAATCTCGGCCGTATCGATCAGCGAACTTGAAAAAGCTGGTCGTTACTGGAAACATGTCGGGTTCCTGGACGAAAATGAGCGCAATCTGAAACTCGCTCCAGACGCCTAAACCAACGACTAGTCCAACCGTCAGAAAGCCCGGCCAAGTCAACGGCACGACAATCCGAGTGAGAACCTGCAGCTCATTTGCGCCATCAACGCGGGCTGCGTCTTCAAAATCGGGTGATAACCCGATCAGATACGAGCGGAGCAAGAAGATGGAAAAGGGCGCATTGAGTGCCACATAGATCAAAATAAGCCCCAAACGAGTGTTCAGGAGATTGAGCGATTTCCAAGTGAAAAAGAGCGGCACCAGATACAACCAGACGGGTATAGTCGAAGCAACCAACATATAGAACATGACAATGCTTCCACCAGGTGGCTGTTTGCGTGCCAGACTGTAAGCTGCCATTCCACCCAGAATCAGCTCAGCAGCAACTGTCCATATGACCAGAATCACACTGTTACCCATGGTCCTTGCAAACTGGCCTTTTTCCCAAGCCGTTGAGAAATTATCTAGATGAATCGCCTCAGGAAACCCCATCGGATTTCTGCCGATTTCTGCGCTGGTTTTGACCGAGTTAAAGAGAATCATCGCAATCGGGCTTACCGCAAATAACACCAGCAGCATGAGGATCACATGATTTAAGGGTAGACTTTCGCTACGCCGACGAATGCGTTTCATCAGACTCATATTTCCCATCCTCGCCTACGCAAGAAAACGAATAGCAGTACAATCATGCCAGCAAAGAAGCTGATCGTCAGGCCCTGTGCGGCGGCATAGCCAGCATCAAACCTTCGAAACGCATTGACAAAGATCACCACCCCAAGCACTTCCGATGCTCCACCCGGCCCCCCCTGTGTCAGCAACCAGACGTATTCAAAAACGAGGAACGACCAGATCATCACCGTCATCAACATAAAAGAAACAGTCGCACGGATGCCCGGTAGTGTCACATGCAGGAATTCCTGCCACCGATTGGCACCGTCCACTTTTGCCGCGTCGTACAGATCATTCGGGATCGACTGCATGGCGGCCAGAAATAGCACCATCAGAAAGCCCCAAAAATGCCAACTATCAGCGAATGCAATGGAAACGAGGGCCGTGTCCGGACGTCCGAGAAAAGCAACGTCAAGTCCCGAAATACCCAGATGGGCAAGCTGCGAACCAATACCAAAACGTGGACTGAGCAGGTAGCGCCAAATGGCAGCGACCACGACACTGGGGATGACATAAGGCATGAAAAGCAGCGTTCGATAGATCATTCCGCCCGTTTTCACACGGGCGAGAAGGCTGGCGGTAAACAGTGCCATAGCAAATGGGACGGTTACAAAAAAGGCCATCCAGATCAAATTGTTACGAAGGGCATTGCCGTATTCTAGGTCATCGAATAACAACCGGCGGAAGTTTTCTAGACCCACATACTTTGCCTGACCAATCCCTGACCATTCTGTGAAAGAATAATAGATCCCCTGGATTGCGGGTATGAGTACCACAATGGCATGTAAGACCAAGATTGGCAGCATGAGTGCCCACGGGATAATGATCGTACGCATCAAGCGGTAGCGCGTCCAATGGCGGCCTTCGGGTATCTTGCCGCGCTCAGTCGTGTTCGGCGTAATCTCCTGCGGAGGCAGGGAATTATGGTCTGTTGACGAAGTGAGGCCACGAGCCATTTAGGATTCCTTATCGCTTGAGGGTTGGGTTACTCGCTCACCTTACGCACCCTCCATAAAATGTTGCCGAGAGCGCTGGAATGAGCGTCAAACCGTAATTACTCAGCCCCTCCGCCTTGTTCAGAGAGGGTGAGCAAAACGCTTGAAGTCCTTCTCCACGTTGTGGGGAGGAATTTAGGGAGGGTAAACTGCGTAAGGTGAGTTACTCGGACATAACAACCGAGCAACCCAACCCTAGGCGTCTGTTACCGTGCGGGAATGGGCGGGACTGTTCCGTCCGCCACCGCCTTGGTATATAAGTCTTGCATCTCCTGCATATATGCTTCCGGCGTCAGCGTACCTAAAAGCACCTTCTGTATGTCTGTTGAGAAAGCCGTGTTCATGTCGTCTGGAAAGAAGGTCCAGTTAGCGTACCCATAGCGCCCCTCGGCAGCATTTTTTGCATACGCCGCATAAATACGCGCAGTTCGTGGCTTGGCTTGAGAGAGGGCGTCGGCATCAATTCGTATCGGCGCGAAAGCAAAATCGCACTTGTTGAAGCGTTCGGTCTGAGCCGCCGGCGAGAAAGCCCAGTTCAAGTATTCCGCCGCTTCCTGTGGATGTTTCGAGTTGACGTTGATGCTCAACGCCGCGCCGAGGCTGGTCATGAACATTTCGTCCCCGTTCTTGGTCGGAATGGGGAACCAATCATAATCGTTCTTGTTACCAGCAGCAGAGCCGAAAGATCCGCTGACAAAGCCCTCAGCCCAACTACCATCCAGATACATCGCGGCTTCACCACTGCCTAGTGTCTGATGTGCAGTATCGAAGCTGTCCGTGAACAACCTGTCTCTGCTGCCGTCCCAGTAACCCTTCTGAACCATATCATTAAAAATGGTGACAGCCTCAACAAACACTGGATCTGTCCAAGGGATCTGTCCAGTCAGCGCCTGGTACATCTTTTCAGGGCCGGCATAGTGATTGATAAATGCACCCGGCAGCGATCCCAAACATTCCAAGCATTCCCCAAATCCGTTGCTGAATGGGATAACCCCCGCATCGTGGATGGTCTTGGATAGGGTAACAAGCTCATCCATTGTCTTAGGGATTTTCCAACCATTCTCTTCAAAGACGGTCTTGTTGTACCAGATGACCAGCGTTTCCAGCGAGTCCGGCAGGGTGTAGAGTTTCCCATCGAACTTGCCCATTTCGAGCGCCCAGGGAATAAAGAGCTTGTCCCATTCAAGCTTTGTCACGTATTCATCCAGTGGAAGTAGAAGACCGGCTTTAGCATACTGCTGCGAGGCGATCGGACTTACTATCGGAATAATATCTGGACCGGCACCGCCTGCGAGGGCGGTTTTTAAGGTGTCGTCCACATTCGGCTGGAGATCGACTTCTACCTCGGAATCCTTGCTGAAAGCGTTGAAACCGGTGGTGACAACATCTTTCACACATTGGCCCAGGTCATCATCGTTCATCCAGACCTTAACGACAACCTTGTCCTGTGCCATAGCTGATGCGGAAATACTCAGTATTGAGATGGCGAAAGTAAGAAGAAGCATAAATCGAATTCTTGAAGACATGTTTTCCTCCTTAATAACGGGCAGTTTCTAAAGTGATTTTGGGTGCTCTGTGGATTTATTTCTTGCAATAATTGCCTCCTGTTTTTCAATTGGTAAAGACAATCGTGTTATCGATAACACATGTACTACTTGACAGTCTATCCCAAACTGGAAACTTGTCAAGCTGATAGTAAAACTAAACAAAGGCCGCTCATATCCTTATGTGCCACAATGGGGGAGACAACTTCGCTCAAAAGATGAGAAGAGAAGTGTAGGGCGGAGAATAGGGATATCAAACGATGGTTCACAAGATCAGTGGTAGCTTCGAAGTCCAACCCAAG
>DAOTUR010000648.1:0-2533 GCA_034436915.1 Anaerolineae bacterium | reverse complement strand
AAATCACAAGCGGGAATTATCGCTTCCGATTTAGTTTCAGATCTATCAAAACCTATCATCAGAGCCTGTGCTCAAGTTTTGGCTAGCAAGCACAGGATTTTGGCGAAGGTATTGAGGGTCTGATCCTAGATATCAGACCCGAATTTAGACATGGAGATTGAGAATGCGATCCTCTTTTTTCACAAAATTCATTCGACCGGTATTTTTGCTCGTGGCAATGCTTACGAGTCTCTTCGTTCTTGGAGACAGGAGTTTTACCCCGATGGTTGCTGCACAATCAAGCTGTGATGATCCTCCATTTGACGTCACCCAACTGGCTGCCGTATGGGATAAAACAGACTTCTGTCTCTATCAGGAGGGGGTTTTTGATGAAATCCTCTCAGGAGGTGTGCCACGCGATGGAATTCCTCCCATTGATAATCCTTTGTTTGACTCCATCGATGCTGCCTCCGAATGGCTCCAACCGCAATCGCCTGTCATCGCGTTTGAGCTGGATGAGGTTGCACGGGCCTATCCCCTGGCGATTCTCACGCGCCATGAAATTGTCAATGATATGATCGGAGAGACACCTATCGCTGTGACATTTTGTCCTCTCTGTAACAGCGCTGTCGTCTTTGATCGACGGGTGGACGGACAAACCCTGCGATTTGGCGTATCCGGCTTTCTTCGCAACAGTGATCTGATTATGTGGGACGATGTGACGCAAAGCTGGTGGCAGCAGCTCATCGGTGAAGGAATTGTGGGCATCTATACAGGCACACAGCTCGATATTTATCCCTCGCAGGTGGTGAGTTTTGGAGCTTTCGTGACCCAATATCCAGAGGGCGAGGTTCTTGCACGCAGCGACAGCCGCAGCTACGGAACAAATCCTTATGTGGGGTATGACACCACCAAGACACCGTTCTTATTCCAGGGTGAAGTCGATGATCGCCTCCCCGCAACGGAGCGCGTGTTAGCCGGATGGTTTAAACAAGACACGGTGGCTTATCCGTTTTCAATTCTCGAAAAAGACATTGTCATCAATGACACGATTGGGGATGAATCGGTTGTTGCCATCTGGCAGCCAGGGGCGACCAGTGCGCTTGATCAGTCGAGCATTGATGAATCACGCGATGTAGGGATGGCCGCTCTCTACAACCGCACGTTTGAAGGACAGACACTTACTTTCCGGGTGGATGAGACAGGCGCGATTCGTGATGATCAGACAGACAGCGCCTGGAACATCTTTGGCACAGCGATTGAGGGTGAGATGCTTGGCAGCCAGTTAAAGCAGGAATTTGCCTTTCCGCATTTCTGGTTTGCGTGGGCTGCATTCCGACCAGACACCCGGGTTTATGGCCTGGACAATCGATAGCTCAGGATCGTATAAAATGGGCTATTTTTGCAGCAATATCACGGGCATCTCGTCCTACCCCGCGCAGCGTGGCTGAGGCGTGGGAGCGCTGACCAAACAGCCCCACATAAAATAAACCGGGCACGGTCAGACTCACGCCCCCGCGATGGCACGGATAACCCTGTTCATCCAATGCGCCAGGAAGCGTTTTTAAATAGTCCAGTCCGGGGCGATATCCTGTGGCAAAAATGATGGTATCGACGGACTCTTGCTCGCCGCTATTCCACATAACCCCCCGTTCCGTGAAGCGCTCAAACATCGCCCTTCGGCGTGGGTTTCCCGTCTTAAGAGCGTCACGATAGCGCCCTACTTCGACAATACGCTTCGAGCCTTCGAGCGTTGTCCACAGGCCCACCGGCAGTGTATCGAAGCGAGTGGCGTGAAGGAAAAAATGAATGTCCAACCCCAGGATACGCTGTGGCACAAACTGAAGGGGGCGGCGGGTCGCTAAGGTCACACGGGCCACATGGGACAGTTCAACTGCAATCTGAATGGCTGATTCGCGGGCTCCTATGACGACAACGTGCTGCCCGACATAGGGAGCAGCCTCCTTATAATCATACGCATGTAGCACCTGGCCTTGAAAGATATCTCGACCTGTAATCGTAGGCATATGGGGCGTGTTAAAAGGGCCAGACGCCGCAATCAATGATTTTGCCGTATAAGACCCCTGATTGGTCGAGAGACAAAATCCTTCTGAAGAGCGTTCAATACTCTCGACTGATGTCCCAAGAATCACAGGCAGATCAAAGCTAGTCGCATAGCGGCGCAGATAGGCAATGACCTCATCGCGGTGCGGATAGTGGTCAGGATCACCAGGAAATGCCATGCCGGGCAGCGCGGCATAACGGGCAGGCGAGAATAAGGTCAGACTCTTAAAGTAATCCTGCCATGAGCCGCCCAACTGATCATGACGATCAAGCAGCGTAAACCGCAGTCCTCTCTGCGTGAGCGCATAGCCTGCTGCCAAACCAGCCTGACCTGCCCCGATCACAATACAATCCCAGTTCATTGATCCTCTTCAGAAGCCGTTTGATAATGCGGAACGTAATGGATTTACCGTATTAAACGCATGTTTTGGAGAGCGTTTTCCGTAGGGGCACGATGCATCGTGCCCCTACAAAAGACCAAACAGGGCGT
>DAOTUR010000647.1:0-10230 GCA_034436915.1 Anaerolineae bacterium | reverse complement strand
CCATTCCAGCGCGGCACGATGTGAAAGTGATAATGCGCCTCAATGCCTGCGCCCGCCGCTGCGCCAATATTCGCCCCCAGATTGAAGCCGTTGGGGTTGTAGGCTTTCCGCAGCACCGTGAGGGTAGCATTGACTGTCAGCATCAGATCGGTGAGGGCGTCCGGCGAGAGAAGTTCCTGCGAGGTTACATGCTCATAAGGGATGACCATGACATGACCGTTGTTGTAGGGAAAGCGATTGAGCGTCACATAGACGTGCGTGCTGCGGGCGATGACCTGTTCAGCATCGTCATCGCCGTGAACCTTGTTGCAAAAGATACAACCGTCCACGCGCACCTTCTCCCCTTTGATATAGGCCATGCGCCAGGGGGTATAAAGCTGTCCTGCCATGAGTATGTGTCCCTGTCACGCCAAAGGGCCTCATTATAAAAGAAAGCCCGCAGGCATCATAGAACCACTGGCGCTCTCTACAGAAAACCATGCCCTCAGCCTACCATAATCTGAGTTTTGCATAGCACAGTTATCATTTTTCCCACAAGGCGACGACTGGGTAAAAGCCCCTCGCCCTTGTGGGAGAGGGGTTGGGGTGCGGGGTCAAGATGCTCGATATCGCCCTCATGCTATAATAGATCGAAAAGGATTCTGGTTATGCGGCGCTGGATGGTTGTCATGTGTTTTTGCGTTTTGTGCTGTGGAATCGTCCATGCCCAGACGCCACCGCTCACGCGCACGCTCGCCCCACAAGAGCAAATCGACCTGGAGGCCACGCGCATTCTGGCAGGCTATACCGCCACCGCTGCGGCCATGCCCATCACACCCGATGACACAGACAGCTTTACCACCGCCGCCTTTGGCATGGTCATCTGCTCCATGCTGCTCGTCCTCATTCCGCTGGCCTTTGGTGTATGGCGCATGAATCGCTCCAGGTAAAGAGAAAGCAACTTTGTTGTGTTCGTGTGTTTATTATAGTATCCCACATAGATTTCCCCAGGACATCGCATGAATTTTAACAAGAGCGCCCTTTCTCAAGCTCTGCTAGAACAATCGCTGACACCGCATCCCATCCGCTATTTTGAGGCCATCGGCAGCACCAACGACGAGGCGATGGCATGGCTCATGCAGAGTGCGGAGACGGGCAGCCTCGTCATTGCCAACCAGCAGACGCAGGGACGCGGACGCCTGGGCCGCCCCTGGATCACACCGCCGGGGGCCGCCCTCGCGCTGTCCATCATTTTGCATCCGCCTGTGGTGTATATGCATCGTCTGGTGTGGGTCGGGGCGCTGGCGGTGGCGGATGTGTGCGAGATGGTGCTGGCCGATGCCGCGCCCATGCCGCATATTGGCCTCAAATATCCCAACGATGTCCAGATCAACGGCCTCAAAGTGTCGGGCATTTTGACGGAGGCCGCATGGAAAGAGACGCGCCTACTGGGAGTTGTGTTGGGGATTGGCCTCAATCTCGCGGTTGAATTTCCAGAGGAGTTGCAAACAAAAGCCACCAATCTCACCGCCTTCACCGACGCGATTCCGCCCATCCTCGATGTGTATGCGCGGCTCGTGACGCAAATCCTGTACTGGAATGAGCGGATTGCCTCAGACGAGCTGTTTGCCACCTGGAAAGCCCGCCTCACGACCCTCGGCCAGCGTGTCATGGTCAACGGACTGACGGGCATGGCGACAGATGTGACGCAGGACGGCTATTTGCTGCTGCAAACCGATGATGGCACGATCCACCGTATTATCGTGGGCGATGTTTTGCTACCCTGACGCATTGATGTCTGTCCATCATCAAGGAAAATCGTATGGGTGTCGAACTCGATTGGAATATTGAATCGGAACGGGGCCGCCAGACGCACAAGCAGGATGATCCCGAAGAGCGGCGGGCCGGATGGCGGGCGCTGCGTCGGCTGATTTTTGGCGTCCTGCTGCTCGTCGGCATCGCTTCAGTCATCGTCTATCTGGTCTCAAAGCGCTCTGAGCAAATCGATCAGGCGGTGGAAAAGCAGCTTCGTGATACCGTCTCGGCAGAAATTGCCGCCCTGCGAATTGGCGATCAGGCCGCCTTCCTCGCCCTCCAGCGCAGTGCCGCCCCGGAGTGGCTGATTGCCCAGCAGACGGTGTACAACCAGTATCAATCGCAGATCCAGACCACCGATCTGCGCCTTACGGGAACCATCGCGCAGACGCCCGTCATTCAGAAGCAACGGGCGCGGGTGCAGGTGGAAGAGATTCAAAACGGTACGCCCTATCTACGGACATGGTTCTACTGGCGCTATGACGATGAAGTCGATGTGTCGGGCAAAACTATCCCTGGCGGCTGGCGGCATGTCCCGCCTGATTACACCTTCTGGGGCGATGCGAAGGAGATCACCACAGAGCAGGTGACACTGCGTTATAGTGAGGTCGATGCGCCCTTTGCACAGGCGCTCTCGGCGGCGCTCACGGAGTGGCTCAAGCTGTCGTGCGCGGCGCTGACCTGTAGCGGGCTGCCGCATATCACTGTCACGATTGCGCCGGGTATTCCTAACGGCGTTGCCTGGGAAAATCGCTCGGAGTGGTCGCTGATCGTTCCCTCGCCCTATGCCGAACGCGCCCGCTCTGATCAGCCGTTGGATGAGCAGAAGCAAATTGATATTGGCACGCTGCTGGCGAATCGGCTGGTGGATCAAGCGCTCAATGGTCGCCAGATGGTCTTTCCGTCGGACGCGGTGTATCTTCGCAGCGCTGTCGTGTCATGGTTGGTGGGCCAATACGTCCACAAAGACGCGGAGTCCTATCTGATTGACAGTCTGGCGCAAAAATATGGCGTGGACAAAGTGGGGAAGCTGCTTCAACTCGTTCAGCCCGAATCGGACATCAGCGTCCTCAATGCGCTGCTCGGTACAACGCCGGATCAAGCGGGCCTGGATTGGCGCGATTTCCTGGTGTGGCGTCTGGCAACGGAAGGCTCGCTCATCCAGCAGCGCGCTGAGGCACAGTGGCAGAAACTGGTCGATCTGCGGATGGATATGGATCGGAATGCCGCTTATGTGCGTTACAATGCCATCCAGGTAACCTCGGCACGAAAGGTCAGCAGTGTCACGGCCAGCGCCGCGCCCGATGGTACGCCCGTTTTGGTGGCGCTCGTCACCGCCACCGATGGCAGCAATGCCGAGCAGATCATATTTCGTCTGGTGAACAATGTATGGGTGCGTGTCGGATAGCGCTCCTGCTAAAATATGCCTAAAATCGATACTTTTAAAGGGCGCTCCACCGGCTCGCCTGTTTTCAATCGGCTGATGAATGTTTGGAGAATTGACAATGGCTCGCACCCCCAACCGCCCCTCTGCCAAGCCGACCCGTCAGGCGGCCCGCGATGATGAACTTCGCAGTATGCTCGGCGAGGTTGAAGAACCTGTTTCGGATGAGAATGATTTTCTTGAGATGGGGCAGGCGATTGAGATTGAGCGTGCGCCCCGCCTGCGTGACCCCAAGATTATGGGCCTCGGTGCGGCGGAACGAGCATTTGTCTCAGTGGTCATTTTGCTGATCGTGGTGATTTTTGGCATTGCCCTCTTGATCGCCACCGGGCGCATTCGGCTGTAGCGATTGCAGACAAACGCTCCGCCTGCGACGGTGTGATAAAAACGAGACGGCGAAGCAAGATTTTTTTGACCTCGTGTGTATGAGACGAGAGGCATGACATGTCATGCCCCTACAATTCATCCCCTTACGGCATCGGAAATTCTGCCATATCGCCGTTGGGCTGGCCGTTGGCATCCAATACAGGCACAGTGCGATAGTCATTTTTGCCGATCAGCGCATACAGCCCGACGCGGAATGTTTTGGCCGATGCCTCACGCGGCACATCCAGCCATGTGAGCAGCATATCGCCCGCGCACCAGTGCTGCGACTGCCAGAAGACTTTATCGCCCTGTCCCACGCGATTGCCCGCCGCATCGAAGAACTGCACCGTATACTGCACATTCTCCCCGCGCTGGCCCTGCGGCAAATGCCATTCCAATGTCACTTTAGTCTCACCAACATCCGCGCCGATCAATTCAACGCCATTCGCAAATGTCGTCATTGGCAGCGCTTGAGGCGCGGCATCGGGCCATGTGGGTGCTGTTTGCCAGCGATAGAGTTTGTATTCTCCGCCGCCTGCCCGTTCCGGGAAGATTTCTGGCGTGCCGACGCTGTAGAACTCCTGTACGCGGCCTGCCTGGGCATTGGGCGCGACCAGCACCGCAAAGGGATGATCGGGCAGGACGGCATAGCCATCGCCGCGCAGGGTGCGGACGCAGGTTTTGTCATACAGCAGCGTGTGCCACACACTTACCTCATGATTCAAATTCCAGGCCATGCCATCGCTCAACACGACGACATCGGTCTCATCTTTGAGCGCCTGCCGAATATCCGTCAAATAATGCAGCGGCGTGGTGAAGCCGGGATAGGGGATGTGATGGGTATCGAGATAAGTAAGTGTGTCATTCCAATAGAAAAATTGGAGAAGAGTAGGGATTATAAATCCGATAAACATGAGACCCATTAGGGGTCTCTCGAACAGCAACCGAGGAGAGCTTGTTTTTTGTTTTTCTATTGGATGCTGCTTTACAAGGCCAATGCTCCCTAGCCATAAACAAAAGGCTGGAATGGAGGCAATCACATAGTGCGGATAGGCAGGCGTCAAGTTCAAACTGAGTAAAAGAGATGGCGTAAAGATCCACCACGTTAACCACCAGCGAAGGGGACGTTTAAGATGGTAAAGACGCAGCAAGCCATAAAGTAACACAGGGAGAAGAAAGACACCCCACCGATCACCCTCCCATCCCTGTGTATATTCGCGTAGCGACCACCGATTGCCTGGGCTATCAATTGATATATCGAGCTGTATTCCCGCTGCGATGTATATGAGAGTAAGAAGCGGCTTTACAGTTAATCCGCTTTCTCGTACCTGTGTTCGTCCCGCCGCATCGCTGATTCGAGTTGGATCACGCTGCAAGGTCTGCACCAGCCCAATGCCGTAAGGCAGAACGACAACCACGCTGAACACCACGCTCAAGGCGAACGATCTCCAGGCGATATGCTTGCGCCCCATCCACAGCAGCATCAAATACAGCGGAAACAGCGCCCACGCCGCAAAATGAATCTGCATGGCAAAGAACAGAATCGGCAGAGACAACACCTGCGCCCAGAATCGACCTGTGCGAAGCGTAGGACGGCCTTCGCCCTCCATGAATCCATATAGGCCGAGCAGAAGACCGAGCAAAAAGAACGGCGTGTGATAATCCTGCGCCCACAATTTGCGGCTGTAGAGCACTGCCCAGGGATTCAGCGCATAGGCCAAGCCTGCAATCAAGGCCACGCGCTGCCCAAAATAACGATGGGCGATGGCCCAAAGCAGCCCCACGCCGATCATATTCAGCGCCATGATGCCGTAAATGGCAAACACCGGATCGCGGCTGATCCAGAAGAAGGGCAGCAGGGCATAGATACTTGTCGGTGGATTGGGGATGCCCGTTGAGGAGAGGATGCCCGTCAGGTGGAACGCCTGCCCGTTCGCCATCTCCTGCGCCAGCGTTGCCAGCATCCCATCATCATGAAAATACTCGACAATTTCGGCCCGCCCAAAGCGCATGAAGGCGGCGATGAGCAAAATCATCGCCAGGGGAATCAGGTCGCGCCGTGAGAAAGGGGTGATCGTCATAAATTCACCTGTAGAGACATGGCACGCCATGTCCAAAATTATGCATCATCATTTTGCCTGCAACGGGATCAGCAACGCATTCTCTGCCGTATTTCCATCCGCTTGCGTCACAGGCAGCGCCACCACATCCGCCTGCCGATACAGCCCGACAGCAAGCGTTTTTGCCTCAGACGAGACAGTGAAGCAGTGAGCATCATCCAACGTTTGCCCTTTGAGCCACAACGAGGTGGAATAGCGATTACCCAACGGTGCAGCATCGGCGGCGGTGAGCATCTGGCCGCTGGCATCAAGCACATGCAGCATGACAGACAGATCAGCGCTGGGCGGTGTTTCAACGTGCCAGCGCAGCGTGAGGCATGTTTGATCGGCACTTGATGTGAGCAGATACCCCTGTAAGGACAGGCTGTGATCCCACTCGACATGCACGGGCGTCATGCCTGCGGCGCGGGTGTCATCGCCGAGCATGTGGAAGGGCATCAGCACCGCATACTCTTGATTGTCGTTTGTCGGCCAATAGCGTAATGGCTCGGCGTCATACAGCGCGAGACGCAGTTCGCTTCTATAGGGCGGGGCATCGCTGGAGATGGGCAGCGTGAACGTCTCGGTGGCATATTTGCCCACAGGCCAATTCTGCGGATTTTGCCCGGCCAGCCCCGGCGACTCCGCCCGTCCCCACACATCGCCCGTAACAGCATCGACCAGTTGCAGTGCCACATGCGGCAGTCGATCAACAGGCTGCTCCAGCAGCCAGTAAAGCGTGATGGTGATGGAGTCGCCAGAATGCGCCTGTGTCGCGGACAGATCATAGCCGACGAGGGTAACTTTGCGATCAAACATGATTTGAGCGGCAGTTTGCGCTGGAGGATGGCGCGTATCACCGATGGGCCGCATAAAGTCGGTGTGTGGCACGAGATACAGTGTATTGACCAGCGTAAAGACAATGACGCTGAGGCCAATACTGATACCGAACCCCTTTCCTGAACTGTGATTGTCCTGTGACAGAGGCGACTCTCTACAGCCTGTCATTAGCAGCCCCAGCGCCACGCCCAGGCTGATGAGACTCGCAAGTTCAGCGGCGTGCTGCAAGGGCGTTCCGGCATACTCAATCGTGAGGCGGTGCGATCCCGCAGGCATATCCAGTGTGATGAGGCCATGAATGCCTTCGGGCCGTACCTCCATCGGCTGTCCATCCAGCGTGACGAGCCAACCCGGATAATACATCTGATTGAATTGCAGCGTGAACGGCTGCGGCGAGTCGATCTGCGTGCAGGTCTGGCGCGTGGAACAGCCCTTGGTGAGGCGCGTATGGGTGACATCAGCGGGCAGCGTGTCGGCATACACATCAACGCGCCATTCCAGCACGAGATAATCACGGGGATTGCCTGCTATCGGGCGCTGCTCGGCCCAGATCGGCAGATATTCGTTGCCGCTGGTCAGGCCCACGTTGCCCGTGCGCTTCTCGTAGATAAAGGCTTCGCCCGGCGTCAGATCGCCCACCGTGTAAAACGACAGAGGCGTATACAGCAGGGGCAGTGCCGCGACAGACACAACAGCGATCATGCTCCCCGCAGCGCCAGTCTGCCAGCGGCGCGGGACTATCTGCGGCAAGACCGCTGCCCCCGGAACCGCCGCCAATGCTGCCACGCCCAACAAGCGCCAGGGATACACGACGAATTTTGCAATCGGCAGATGCGTCCAGAGCCAGGCTGAGGCAGGCGTCATGAGGAACAGGCACATGAGAAAGGCGAACGCGCCAAATACGATGTTCAATCGGGCACGGCGCGACAGGCCAAAGCGCGGCCACAGGGCGATCAGGCCGAGGAGGGCAAACAGGGCTTGCGGCTGGCCGGGCGTGAAGAAGCGGGCGAAATTTTGCTGCGTCTGTTCGATGGGCAAAAGCGGGCGCAGCAGTGATTTGAGCGGGATGAGATTGGCAGCGGCATTGAAGGCTCCCTGCTCAATGCGATTGATCTGCACATAGCGAAACTCGCCCAGGGCGGGCAGCCAGAAAATCGCTGAGAGCGCCACACCGAGCGCCAATCCTGCAAGAAGAAGGGTAGTACGAGAAAGTCTGTTTCGCATTGGGGATAAAACTGTCGTGGTTTGATGCGTGATCGTTTCTCCAAATCCAAGCCACAGCGCATACAGGCCCGCAAACGGCGCGACGAGAAATCCGGTTGGATGATGCAGAAGTACAATCGCGGCAAACCACAGGCCAATTTTAGCGATAGCGGCGCGTCGGGGTTGGGCCGCACCGAGGGCGATGGCGCGGAACAAAAAGGGAATGATCGCCATTGCCGCAAACTGCGACAGGTTGCTCTGCTGCCACATCTCATCGAAGCGAAACGGCGCATAGGTATAGACGACAGCCGCCACCAGTGCGTTGCGTCGTCCGCTGAAGGTGCGAGCAAATAGATATGCTCCAGCAGGGTAGAGCAGCAGGGCCGCCGTTTGCAGTAGCTTCCACAGCAGCACGCCGTCGATATGGGTGAGAAGCCAGATCACCCCGCCAATAAGATGCAGCCCCGGCGCATAAAAATTATGAATGGGATAGCCGAAGCCGTGATGCAGATACGGCGTCCAGCGCGGCCAGAAATAGCCTGCCTGCACATTGGCGGCGGCGCTCACCATGCGATGCAGATGGATTTCTGCATCGGCGGTGTTGGGGAGGCCCGTTTGCTGAAAGAAGGGCAGCGCCATCGGCAGCACCAGCAGCAGCGCGGCCAAAAATTCGAGTTCAACTGTCCAGCTGCGAAAAATCCGTTTGAGCATAAAGGGTCGTTTTCAGGGTAATCTCTTTTGAGGATTGTAAAACGTCTTTGCCGAAGGAGTTAGGGGAGGTTGCTGTGAATGGGATATAATGAGCCGCTTTAAATCGAGGAGATGATTTGATGGCTGAACTAACTGTTTCTACCCTTATTGAGCAAATCAGTCTCTTGGATCGAGAAAAATTCTATTCTTATGTCAGCGGCAATTCTAAACTCAAAATTATTGATATCAGACATCCTTCAGGCCCGATTACATTCGTGAATGAGGACAATCCGTCAAAAACAAGGAATATCACGCAGGGGCAATTGGCAACGATGGCGTCTGTCGGCTCATCGCGTCCAAATTATCCTTTGCATATTGATCGCATTTTCAGTGCAGGCGGCAATACGCGATCAGCGTTAGAAACCGTACTCGCCCATACGCCGCATTTTTTCATCTGTTATCCTCAACGAATTGACCCTTATTCAGGCAATACCCTTCAAGATCTCAAACACCTTATGTGGTGTCCAGATGAAGTCCATGAAACGGGAAAAATTACTGTAAAAGAATATAACAATATCATCACAGAACTCGAGCTTGCCCTGAGTTTTGATAAAATTTCTTTTCCGCTCTCTTTAAGCCAGGAATTCGAGAATATAGAAGCAAAAAGAACGCATGTTCAGATGCAAATTGCACTCATCACGATTGGTAACGCACTTGGTTTCAAAACGTGGATTGCACAGAATGATCGATCTGCTCTAGTTGGAGGCAAAAAGTTAGGTGAGTTACCGGGTGTGCTGTTATCTTTAGATGAGATGAGTATTTTTCATACATCGGAAATCAGGAAGGCTGCTTCACTCATTGATTGTATTTGGTTCACTGCGGATGGAAAGAGAGTCCCTGCTATTCTCGAAATAGAACATTCAACAGGTGTTACATCTGGTGCCACACGAATGAACAAATTCCACGATAGCTTTCCCTCTCTTCAAACAACATTTGTTATTGTTGCCGATAACCTTTTAAGACAAAAGGTCGTCACAGAAGCAAACCAAGATATGTTTCGAGAGCTTGATCTCCGTTTTTTGTCATACAACACGGTGCGAGAGATGTATGGCTTTCTTATAAAATATCAAATGGGCAATGCAGTTGATCATCGTTTCATTCAGCCATTCTTAGAGAGACTGGTCAAAAATTAGCACATATGTTTAAATAGATAGAAATCGCCGTAAGGAAAATTCTGATGTCTGATATAGCGCAACTTGTCGATAAAGTTCATCTTTCAGAGGCATTGAAATTCCTGAAATCTTTGCCAGATAACTGCGTGAATTCTGTCATCACCTCCCCGCCGTATTTCGGTCAGCGTGATTATGGATCTGATCTACAGATAGGTCTCGAATCACACCCTGAACACTATATCAATGCTCTCACCAAGATATTTCATGAAGCAAAACGAGTTTTGAAAAAAGATGGGACACTGTGGCTGAATTTGGGCGATAACTATGTTGGTGCGACGAGCCAGCATCGTGAGGGAGGATCGCAAGGAAAAACCTCACGCTACAGCCGTAAGCATATGAATGGGATTCCGACAGAAGGACGTGGACAGCGCAATCGAACATTTTATGAAATGGGGTTGCCCATGAAGAGTTTGGTTGGAATGCCCTGGCGGGTAGCATTTGCTTTAGGCTTTTCCAGATTAAAACAGAGACCAAGACGATGTAGAATAAAAGGACAAGCCACAAGATAATCACGGACGATGATCTAAAAATGGTTTGTTCGTATTGCACCTCTCTGAATGGG
>DAOTUR010000646.1:0-3286 GCA_034436915.1 Anaerolineae bacterium | reverse complement strand
CTGGGAGCACAGACGCCGCTGTATGCGCTTGCGTACCGCTTCATGCCAGGGATCGCGCTGTTTCGCCAGCCGGAGCGCATTGCACTCGTCGTCCAATTTGCGCTGGTCCTGCTGGCGGTGGAGGGATATCAACGCCTCACAGAGAAGGGCCACCGCTGGCTGTGGCGGGTGCTTGTCATCGCTTTTGCCATCATCAGTTTGATCGGCCTCGCCGCCAATTGGAATATGGAGGGGCGCGATGCATGGGGTCTGATCGCGCTCAATGCCGTGCTCTTTGCCGCGTGGGTGGGGGGAGAGGTCTTCCCATCAATGTGGCGCAAATCGAATTCGCCCCATCGCCCTATCTGGAATGGGCTGTCGCTGCTCTTAATCGCGCTGCTGACCCTCGACCTGCTCATGCAGATGCGCCAGAGCATCCCGTATGTGGCCGATACGTCTGAAAATCGAATCGCTTTAGCCCCCATTCTGGAGCAACTGCGCGTCCCTGATTCGACGCAGATCATGAGTCGCGTTGATGGGGCGGTGGGCCTGCGCGATGATGGGCTGGCCTTCCGTGTGCCCAATATTTATCATGCTGGGCCGCTGTCCATCGCCACGATTGAAGAGATTCGGCACACGCCCGTAGATCGTTTCTGGGAGGTGTTGGGCGTGCGTTATGCCACCCTCGCCATTGATAAATCGCCGCCGACGGAATGGGGCCTCATCCCACGCGGTGAAGGCGTCAACAGCACAGGAGACGGCTTTCGCCTGTTTGAACTGCCTGATCCGCGCCCGCTTGCTCTGCTCCTGTATGACAGCCGCGATGCGGGCGGCGATATGGCCTTTGCCCGCGAAATCATGTCGGACAGCCGCATTCATTTGCGCGACACGGCTGTTACGACCCTGCCGCTGCCGTTCTCGCTGCCTGGAACAGCGCCCGCCTTGCATGAGATTCGTGATGTGCAATTCCAATCGCCAGAGTCGCTCAGTCTGACGGTGAGCACAGAGGCGAACGCGCTGCTGTCACTGTCGATCCCGCGCTATCCGGGCTGGCAGGCGTCGGTCAACGGCCAGCCTGTCGAGATGGTGGAGGTGTATGGCGGCCTGATCGGGATTCCTGTGCAGGCCGCACGCGATCAACATGTGGGGCTGATATTTGTGTCGTCTTCGGTGGAGATGGGGGTTCTCATCAGTGCAGGAGCGGGGCTGATCGTGCTTCTCATGGGCGTCTGGCATTTGCGGCGGCGTTAAGAAAACAGCCTTTGCGAATCTATCGATCTTCTCGTGCTACAATACCTTATGAACTGATTGGGGGGTGTTATATGGTGTCTATTGTTGTGATTGAAGATGAGCCGCAAAGTGCGCGGTTGGTACAAATCGTCCTTAAGCGGGCCGGATTTGAGGTCATCTGGGCGGAAGATGGCGAGGGCGGCATCACCTGCACCATGAACCGTATCCCTGATCTCGTTCTGGTCGATCTGGGCCTGCCCGATATGGATGGACAGACGGTCGTGGCGATGCTGCGCCAGCAGCCCGGTATGGCGACCACGCCGATTGTCGCGTTTACCGCGTGGCCGATTGATACGGCGACGGAAATGGCCGAAGCTTACGGCTGTGATGGCGTCATCAGCAAGCCGATTGATACGCGCACCTTCGCGCAGGAAGTGTCATCCTATCTACGGTCTTAATCCTTATGGAATTATCGACTGATGCTGCGATACAATAGATGGAATGTTAGATTGAGCTTAACGTTGATCTCTTTTCAACCTATTCCCTTGAGATGGCCTACCCATGCTCGATTCGTTTACCTCGCCTGAATACACGCCACCGCCTCAGATTGCCATGCTATGCAGCACGTTTGATTATGCGACTCTGGCCGAAATCTATAACCAGGGACGGATTGATTATATTGTCCCGATGCCCATGAATGCCCGTCGCCTTGAAGAGTACGTGCGTGCCTATGACGTTGATATGGCGGCGTCGTTTGTGGCGATGGATGGGGGTGACAATATGCCCAACGGTCTGGGCATGTTGTCGCTGCGCGGCAGCCGCTCCTGGATCACGCGCCTGGGCGTCAATCCCGAACGGCGGCGGCGCAAAACGGGCGAATTTCTCGTCCATTATCTGCTGGAACAGGCTGCAATGCGTCATGCGCCTCAGATTCAATTGGAAGTGATCCAGGACAACACGCCTGCTCACAACCTCTTCGTCAAGTTTGGTTTTAAAGAGACGCGACGTCTTCTCATCATCCGTCGCCCGCCCGGTAAACTCAAAACGGGCCTGTTCATCCCACCTCATACCCAGGTAATGTCGATGGACAGCCCGCGCATCGTCCAGTGTCTGGGGCAGCGGCCTGACGCTCCCTCATGGGTCGAAGAAACATCGTCTCTCCTCAATGCGGGCGGCTTACACGGGCTGGATGTGCAGCTTGCTGATGGCCGCATCGGATGGATTATCTTTCAGCGGACGGCCTTTTTGATGACGCATTTCGTCCTGAGCGCCGCCGACGATATGGAATTGGCCTCTATTTTGCTGACAGTGGTGCATCGTGAGAATCCCGGTCATGATACCCGTGTCGAGAATGTGCCTGCTGATTCGCCTTTGCTCGGCGCGTATTTTGGGACGGGCTACGTCGAGGCGTTTTCCCGCATTGAGATGAAGCTGCATCTTTAGCGGCTGTTCTTATTGAGCGCGGATTTGGCACGCCGATACAAAGTCAGCGAAGCTAAACCCCTACAAAAACGTTTTTCTTGTAGGGGCGTAGGAATACCAAATGATCTGACAGGAATTAGCCCGTCTTGCGTCTCGCCTGCTGCTCACACATGTAGGCCAGGGCTTCATCGCGTGTGTCAAAAAAGTGAGTTTCCGGGAAGCCTGCCCGTCGTCCATAGAGATTCTGGAACACCCCGTAGAGCGATTTGACCAATCCGCCTGCTTGCACCGCCAGCATCAAGCCCTCGCCGCTCTCAAAGCCGTTCATCATGCTCCGCGCCTGCGAGAGTGCGCCATTGGGCAGGCCGCTGCTGTGCGTCAGATCATTCACCACATCGACCACATGGGACACCGATTTTATCATCGCTTCGACCTGCTGATTGGCCGTGTTCAGATCGGCCCATGACCATCGACCTCTAAAATCCAGCAAAATACCCGTCTGGGTCTCGTCTGTCCAATTCACAACAATCATCATCAGTCCTTATAGTCAAATACCGTAACTACTCAGGCTGGTTTTTATGGTACAAATTAATTCATCGTCAATATACCAACCGTCAAATTAAACAGAATAGTTGAGAAATATCTCAACTTGGAA
>DAOTUR010000645.1:0-2327 GCA_034436915.1 Anaerolineae bacterium | reverse complement strand
CGATCAGGCTGTTGCCCGCCATCAGCTTGTAATCGAGATTGGGCAGTGGTCGGGCCTGTTCCAGCGTCTGATCAACCACCAGGGCCAGCCACAGCCGCAGTTGGGCGATTTCAATCGCTTCCGGTTTAATATCAACGCCATACAGCGTGTCGCGGATGATCGCCTCTTTCCAATCGGCAATAACCTCTCCCCAGCCCTCCCCGCTTTGCAGAGAGGGAGATGCTCCCTCTTGCGAAGCGGGCAGGATTAAGAAGGGGTAGCAGGCTTTACGCAGCCGGATAATCTCGGCCATCATGCCGATCAGGAACGAGCCGCTGCCCACCGCCGGATCTAAAACCGTGACGGTATCGAGCGCTTTATTCACGGCCTGGGCTTGTTCGGGCGTATAGCGCACCGTCGAATCCGGATCGAATTGGGCGCGGGTGATATCTCGCGGCACAAAGCTCCCTGCGCTCTCTGCGAGAAGGGCCGGGGATGCGGGCCTCGCGCTTTCCTCTATGTAGCCTGCTAATGCCTCCTGGCACATATAGGCCACAATCGTGCGCGGCGTGTAGAAGCTGCCGCTTTGCCCACGATCGCGCTCTTCCAGCATGTTCTCAAACACCTTGCCGAGCATCTCCGGATCAACCGAGACATCCTGTTCCAGCGGCGTGTCATCTTCGATGGTGAAGTTGTAGCGATTGAAGAACGCCAGCAGCCCATCAGAACTGTTCGGATCAAACAGCGCATCAGGGATGATGATCGGCCCGTTGGGATCGCGGCTCTCATCAAACAGGCCGCCGTTCAGATACGGGATTTTGATGCCCCAGATCGTAAAATCATCCGGGCGTTTGGTATTGAGCGTCTTGAAGAACAGCGGCTCCAGCACCTCACGATAGTAATGGAACGTCTCACCGTCGCCGTGCAGTTCATGGGCGTGCTGCTTGAGCGTGTCCATAAACTTTCGGGTCAGGAAGCGTTGGTCGCCGCCCAACCAGCCTTTGCGCTGAAGAAAGTACAGGAACATCAAGCGTCCGAGCAGGCGCTGCGTGAAGGCGTGCAGTTTTTCGCGCTCATCGGTATTCTGGAATTCGCGGATGCCTTTGTTGTGCTCCTTGATGACAGCCCGCGCATTCTCGTACTGCTTGCGATATTCGTCGTAGAATTTTTTGGTGATTGTCGTGACATTGAACGCTTCGGCCTGGGCATCATAGATCTGCTGCCCGGTGCGCCGATGGGCATGAATAGCATTGAGCGTATCAGCATCATGGCGCGTGGGATCGCTCGTGAGCAGCTTGAGCTTGTTGACGCGCACGCTGCTTTTGTTCAGCTTGCCCACCACACGCGGATCAATAAAGACGATCTCTCTGTAGTCCTCTCGTGTCACAACGACCAGTGCCGTACCACGCTGCAAAGCATGCCACGCCAACCCGCGCAGCCGTGTTTGCCGCAGGTCGCTCACCTCATACAGATACACCGTGTGATTGTCCTGCCGCGCCATCACATAGGCCCGTTTGACCGTCTCTCGATCCACCTCATCCAACTCAAGTGCGTCCAGATCGTCGCCTTCAAAGGCTTCGGGATCAAACACGTTGTATCCCAGGCGGCGAAAGACATCATGAACATCTTCGGCAGAGCGAACGGCGAGGTGCTGTGTATTGAGGGATTGGAGAGACGACATGGTGATCCTAACAAGGTTCAAAAGACAAAGAGATCATATTGACCGTATGAATACCTCTTAATTATAGCTGAGGTTGATGCAATCCGCCGTTAATGAAGCCTAGAGGCAAGCTATAAACAAAGCCTACAGATTTCTAAGCACACAACTAAAAGCAGATGCTAACCTGATGTGTCCAAACACATTTTCTACCGCCTCATGATTTCACCAGACCCCGCTAAAATCGCTGCTGTCGTATAAGGGCCGTTAAATGACTCCCTATAAGGACTGAATCACCTCATGAAATGAGATATGCAGCACCTGTGAAACGCTATCCGGGCGCTACCTATGGTTTCAGTTATGGCAATGCCTCCCTCACAATTGTCTTGGCTTGCCGCACGGCTTCATTCGCCGCATGGTATTCATTCATCAGGTCGCCTGATGTGGCCTCGCCTTTGTTCCAGCGATCCAGCGCGAGAATCACATCATCCATCGCTGAGAGCAGATTATCAATCGCCGTTTGCAGATCGACACTGGCACAGAGCGGAATATCCTCCAATGCCGAGGCTCGGGTTGTGTGCAGATTTTCAATCGCTGTCGTCAGCCGTTCGCCGGGCAGTGTGCTGTAGGCCGCATCCGCGTTCACGGCAAAGGTGTTCAGCTCCCGGTCATTTTGAATCTGCACCTGCCA
>DAOTUR010000644.1:0-6220 GCA_034436915.1 Anaerolineae bacterium | reverse complement strand
CAGCATAGGGACGTTTTCCCCCGTGATGCCGCGCATGGAGAGATGAGCCATATCCGACAGGGTGCTGCCAGAGCGAATGAGAAGCGATCCCTCCAGATCAAAATAGGCGTTGATTTCAAACCATTCGCGCTGATCTGGTAGCTCTTGCGAAGGCTTGAGAAGCGATTCAATGCTGGTGGCACTATGATGGAAGGCTGACTTAGGATCGTCTTTCGCCTCAAGCCATGCGATCATGGCAGCGGGCTGATTGAGGTCATACGTCCACAGATGCCAGGAACCTGTTTTCACCCGACCCAGGCCGCGCCGTTTGCGTGCCCCCAAGGTAATACGCTCCTTTTGGAGGCTGAGCAGACCTGAGAGCAGTGCCGATTTGAGACGATCTTCATACAGTTGCATTTTACGGACATCATCTTTGTAAGGGATGCCCAGTTCCAGACGAATGTCAAAGGTTGTGCCCGCAGGCCAAACCTCTAGGGTGTAAAGAGCACCTGTGCTGGCCGTTCGTGTGGCCGAATCCAGCCCGACTCCTTCCCGAAGTTCGCGCTGCGGTGCTGTCCCATAAGCATCATCCACGATCAGAGCGCTTTGTAGGGCCTCATCCATCATCTTTTCAGGCCCGAACAGAGCTCGGGTCTGAGGAGCCTTTCCTGTTTGACGATCTCCAATTTCAGCAGCACGAACAGCAGCGCGTAGGCCGCCCGCCAATGATGCCCCTGTCAGCAGAGGCCTTTCCGTCAGCGGATCGATGTTGAGCGGGAGGATATTGCCCAGGCCATCCCCAGCGCCGAGGTGGGCCTGTGTTTGCAGTGTCAGAGTTGTTGTGATGACTAACCGCTTGACAATTTTACGCGCACGAGACGAATGCCAGCTCATGGCTTGCGCTCCTTTTGGTCAGATGAAAGCAAACTTTCGGTGACACGCAGCAGCACCAGATCAACGAAGCGAATCGCAAAACGAACATCAAAGATTGTGTCTGGCAGATTGTTTCCTTTAAAAGACTCACGAAGCTGAGCGGCGTTGAATCGACTCCAGGTCGAGACCCAATCAAATAGCGAACTGCGTTCTAATATTTTAGGCTCTGGCCCACTGCGATCCCACTGCACCACTGAGACCTTTTTCAGCAGGTCACCAGCACGTTTTTTCTGGACATCAGCGAGAAAGCTGACCACATTGGCCCATGAAGCAGTGGGCTGCTGCAAACTCATTTGTGTCTCAGACCGCAGTCGATTCACCGCATGGCGCTTTCCACCGCGCGATGTGAAGGTCAACATTTGAAGCTTTTGTTCCAACAACTGCTCTAACTGTTGCTGCGCCAGACGATGCGCAAATACTGGCGTCTCTCCTTTTAAAGCGGCTGCCCACTGGATTGGTGAGGCTGCGGTTGGTTCGACCTCTTCGCGTTGGGTGAGGGTCAGAGTCTCCGTCGAGGGCAGACCGATCATGACCCGACCAAAGCCATCGAGACACCGCTCTCCCAGGCCATGCTCAAGCAGTCGGGTGATGTGCTGGGATGTCATGCCACTCAGAATAAAAGTGCTGCCCATCTTGAGAGCAGGTGATTGGGGCAGAGGCATTCCCCAGCTTCGGTTAAATCCTCCCACCAACCGCGTGCGCTGTACAGAGTCCTCAATCTTAACCCCTGCACCAAGGGCCTGAGTCAGCGTCTCAAGATCGGCGCGGTAGTGGCCGCTGGCATCGCGCAGAATCACATCGCTTGCCAGGGTGAGCGTCAACGTCTGGGATGAGGACTTCGGCGTAGGAAATTCGGACCAGCCCGTCTCGCTGGCGACATAAACAATCTCAGCGGCTCCATAGCCCGCGCTGCGAGCCCCACCCAGAGACGCATGCGTGCGTTTGATCAGGTCTTCCAGGCTGGCGGCATCGTTGGACTGGCACAGGATCACAGCCTCAAAGGTTTGATGAGGAGCCAGCGCATCATAGCGGTAGACTGCGCCTTCATCGAGCGTTGCACGGCCCGCCTCTGGGGATCGCTGCGTATGAATGTTCATGACACGGGTGGGCTGCCCGATGGTTATCTTACCGGCTGTCTGCGCGAAAAACCCTTCCCAGCGTTTCATTTTGGCGTCAGATATTTCGCTGAAGGCGTCAACCAGGCGTGGGGTCTCTGGCGCATATTTGGGCGTTTGCCATGAGAGGGGAGTCGGCAGGCTGCGCCGATCCTGCTGAACGAGATAGCCGTTAAGAAACCGCGTCTGTCCATTGAAGAAATAGCGCTGAACCAGTGGATCGTTGACCTCAAGATCGGCGCGCGTTTGAGCGATCCAGCGGCCAATGAGCAGGCCGCGTAAAACGCTCCCCGGAATAAAATCGTACGAAACAGAGCTGTTGGGGTCGCCATCCAGCGCTGTCAGAATAGCGGGTTCACGCAGTGTGATGCGATAGCGGATCGCTGTTATGCTGGTTGTCATGAGGCTGATCCTTGGGTGAGAATCTGGGCCAGCGTTTGCGGTGCAATGAGCACCCCCTGTCCGCTGTAGAGCATGACAGCGAGACGACCTCGTCCACGATTGCGACCGATACCGCCGCGCTGTACTCCTGCTGTGCTTGCCGCAAGTAAGGCCACCTGAAGCGGATTAAGCGCTTCCGAGACATCAAGTGGCGCCGTAAAAATAGTATGTCGCAGAACGACACGCGAGGCTCGCAGGCTGTTACGTTCGGCGGTATCAGTCGTAATATCCATTGCTGTCTGACGCCGGATGGCTGTGAACGCCGTCATACGCTCATGAGCGTATGGACTGAGCGCTTTAATCTCACCACGTAGATGGTTGTCCAATTGAGCTGTCCCCACCTTAAGGCGGGCGGTAGACGCATAATCGGTTCCGGCGACACCGAACAGGAATTGTGCCGTCTGATCCAGCACAGGAAACTGGGCATCAAGGTTGAAGACGATCTCGGCACAGCTTTCCACCAGCAGGCCTTTCAAGCGGCGTCCACTGATGATCGGGAAGCCGTCACCATCGTGCTCAACCTCTTCATCCACCACGCCGACCACGCCATCCCCGCGCCCAAAGGTTGTATCACTGAGTAATGTCACCCGCAGTGTATAGTCGCTCATGACAAGACCCCTCCCTGAACTAGGACCGGTGCATAAATATCCATGAGCTCAAGCGCATCAAAGTAGACACATATTTTCTCGTATTTCGCCGCATTTGCCGCCACGTTCTTGACCCAACCCATCTTTTGATGCTCCTGGCCGATGCCTAAATCAGGCATGTCATGGACGAGATCATACACCTGTAAGAAGCGCTGAACATCGATTTCCCCCTTACGCAGGGCCTTGTACAGCCCCTTAGACTTGTTACGGCGGTCAGCCCATGTCTCACTCTGAAACGCTTTGAGGCCTTTTTCGATCACGTCCCAATTATGCAGCGCATCCTGATCCTCAGACAGCACAATCGGCCTCAGCGTCAAAGACCCTGCCGTCACATGATATTCATGCTTGCGCATGGTCTTCAGGTCTCCATACAGACCGCCCGTGGCAAAATACCAATCCAGCGTGCTCTTGATGGGATTATCTTTACCATCCTTATCCTTAATAAGCTTATCTGTCCCATCTGGATTCTTACGCAGCGATTTGGCAGACGCTGTCAGCTCATCGACCAGATCGTAAGCACGCGCAAACGGATATTTTAACTTGACGATGGCAACCCCGGCAGACGCCGTGATCTTATACGGCCCCAGGATGGAATCAGCCTGGGCTGCGGCCTCAAACGCCGCCAGATAGGTGCGCGCCAGAAACAGACCCAACCGTCCCTCGCTGACAAATGTGACATCATCACCGCCGAAGACAATCGGACGCAGCGGGAGGATAAACCGCCCGTCCTTCTCGTCCTTGCGAAGACTCACCGAGCTGCCATTCGGGGCGGGAATCTTCCCCTCCTTATGAAATGGCTTGAGAACGTCAATCATGCTGCGCAGGGCAGTTCTTGCGACCTGATTCAAGGCCAGCGAGAAAGTCCTCATATTTTTAATGTAGGATCGATTGTCCGGTGACTGTGCGAGAAAACATCTCAGGGCTGCCCCGATGCCGTTGCCATCGGCGTGAACCACCGCCATATAGCTGCGTTCGCCCTCGCTAATGCCCAACTCTCCCAGATCTTCCCGATAGTGATACTGATCACCGATGATGTCGCGCAGTTTTTGACGGGCCAGCTGCTGCGTTACTCCTTCATGCTTGGCTTTGATTTCAGCCGACATCGGCTGTAGGGCATCCCGGTTGGCGTCGCTGTAGGGTTTAAGCTGGACCGCGGGCAAACTGGTTGAGGCGCACATCTGCGTGATACCCAATCCGAGCAGCGGCAGTGAGACGCATGTCATGCGTTTTTTGGCGATAGTCTTGATATTTCCAACAGCCTCGTTTAAAAGCTGAGTACGCCAATTGAAAGGCTCATGAGCGATGATGAGTTGAACCCCCGGCGCACTGATCAGGACTTTGCGCGACAGACGGCGGGTAAACTCCTGGGCTAGATTTTGATGACGAAACAATGCAACAAAGTTACCGCCACTGGCATAGATAACTTCAACGTCAAGTGTGTTCTCATTGATGGCGACATCAGGGTTATAAAAGCCGTGTTCATGGGAAAATGTATCAAGCAGATTGTGGTTGACCTTAAGGTTGCGCAGGATCTCGAACGGCCAATCCTCAGTCGCCATCGCAACTAATTGTGAGGCACCAACATTTTCTTTTAAGCGATTGCTGCCAAAGATATAAGTCTGATTACTTGCCGTTTCAACGAAAACCAAATAATAGACGTCAGGTACAGTCATACAGCCCTCATCCTATGTCAGGGTATAAACTCTTGTATAAGAATAACTTAATTCCTTCTTTTTGGCAACGAATTAGAGGCTTGACACTCTTAAAAATAAGATCGGATCAGCAAGAGATGGCTACGAATGAAATCATCTCTTCATTGCGGCAGCAAGATCTTACGACTAACATAAAATCTGAAGGTTTTCTGTGTTTGATCGCTTGAAATGAGCCTGTAAATTCTGTAGAAAGCTGATTCATGTCTTATCTCTACGCGATAGTCCTTCAATTGGCCGCTCTCCAGCGCGGGGCCATTCCCAAAGATCACGGTGATCAGGCCCGCGGCGCGCTGCTCAACCTGATTCGCATGGGGGATGCGCCCTTTGCGGCGCGTCTGCATGATGCCAATGATCACAAGCCTTATACCATCAGCCTGCTGCATGGGACAAAACGCGGACGGGATGGCGCGCTGCACTTTGGCGAAGGGGATCTTGCTGAGTGGCGCTTTACCCTCATGGCGGACCCGGCGTTTGAAGCCATGCTGCAACGCTATGTGCATGATCGGGCGCTGCCACATCTGCGGATTGGCGTGATTCCGTTCGCTGTGACCGATGTCTTTGCTTCCAAGGCGCACCCTGACAGCGGCGTCATCAGCCTAGCCGATCTGACAGAGCGCTGGAATCGTCCACCTGACACGCTGCCGCGCACCTTTGACCTTGAGTTTCGCTCGCCGACCGTGTTTAATCTGGGGACGGACAAAGTCACAGGACGCCGCATCTGGCTGAGTGTGCCGGAGGGCCGCACTCTGTTTAGCACGCTGCGGCATCGCTGGCGTAAAATGGGCGGCGTCACACCTGACGATTCGTTTGATGCCTGGGTTGAGGCCTGCGTGCGGGTGACGCCGAAGACGATGACGCTGGAGAGGGTGCTCATCGAAGGCGTTGGGCGGACAGGCTTTCAGGGGATGGTGACAGTTGAGGTGCGCGGGACTGATATCGCGCCTCTGCCATTTTTGCATCTGCTGGTGGATCTGGGCTTCTGGACAGGGGTTGGCAACCAGACCACACAGGGCCTGGGCCAGATGCGCCGCCTCATCAACACAGAATGAAGATGGGCTGATCGCTGGCCTGCGAGAGGCGAAGCACCCCTCTCATCAAGCGAGAGCCTCTCGCGTCTTTAAGTCATTTCAGGATCAGGAAGAGGGGGGTTTATTATCGTAAACGTGAGACTGCGCCTGCTGAGGCCCACAGCACAAGCATTTGATGACTTGCTTTCCGTTCAAAAGACACCTATACTCAGCTTGATACAGGAGTCTAAACACTGTGTCCGCCGATTGAGGCATTGAAACTTTTTCTCGTGGTTGTCCCTTACTTGTATATATAAGTCTAAACACTGTGTCCGCCGATTGAGGCATTGAAACATCGAATCGCGTTGCCGGATCGGTGCATGACT
>DAOTUR010000643.1:0-3900 GCA_034436915.1 Anaerolineae bacterium | reverse complement strand
AAACAGGCGGCTTGGGAGCCAACCGTGTCGTTCACACAAAACCGTCTCATAACGTTGTCGAGGTGAACATTATCCGTGAAAACGGAAACGGCTCGGAGCGAGCCAGCGGTAACTCAAATTGCTCCCTCCCTTCGGGGAAAGCACTCTGACGTCTATACCTACCAGAAAGGACAAGGCGCTATCCCTCCCCATGCCTAAAGGCAGGGGTCTCTCGCGCCGATTCGATGAGGTGGTTGCCATGAGAGTATTGGTCACAGGTGGTTCGGGATTTGTTGGCAATAACATCATTGATTTGCTGGTGCGGCGCGGCGAACAGGTGCGTGCTCAGGTCACCAATCAGGAGAAGGCCCAGAAGCGGCTCGGCAAACATGGCGCTCAGGTCGAGATTGTGCAGGCGGATGTTGCCAATCGTGGCGCGATGGAAGGCTTGATGGCGGGCATCGACGCCGTGATTCATACGGTGGCGATCTCGATGGAAAAAGGTGGACGCACCTACGACGATGTGAATTTCCAGGGGACGATCAACGTGGTGGATGCCGCGAAAAAAGCTGGCGTCAAACGCTTCATCAATATCAGCCAGAATGGGGCCGATTCAAAGCTGCCCTACCGCTTTCTCGCCAGCAAAGGCAAGGCGCAGGAGTATGTCGCGTCGTCCGGCCTGGATTGGACAGCGCTGCGCCCTTCGGCCATCTTTGGCCCGCAGGATGAATTCTTCAACACCTTTGCGCGGTTGGTGCGCCTGACGCCGCTGATCTTCCCGCTCATTGGCGGCGGCAAGGCGACGTTTCAGCCTGTCTCGATTTACGATGTGGCGGAGGCCGCTGTGCGTTCGCTGGATGATCCGTCCACCATTGGCAAGGAGTTGGTCTTAGGCGGCCCGGAGGTCTTGACGCTGGAGACGATTGAGAAGCGCGTGATGGAGGCGCTTGGGACAAGTCGGGTGTTTGTGTCTGCGCCTGTGGCCCTGCTGCGTCCGGTGGTGGCGATCATGCAGGCGATTTTGCCGGGATCACCTGTCAGCACCAGCCTGCTGGATTTGCTGTCTGTGCCGAATACTACGCCGCGCAATGATCTGGTCGAGCATTTTAAGATCGCCCCGATTCCCTTTTCAGGCCAGCACATCGCGTATTTGAAGGCCGCCTCTGCCGGGGAAGCGCTGAAAAAATTCTTCACCAATGCGACGGTGAATTGATCGTTAACCCCTCACCACCCGACCTCCTCTCCCACAAGGGGCGAGGAGGGGAGTGAGGTAAAGCCCCTCACCCTTGAAGTGGGAGAGGGGTTGGGGTGAGAGGTTAACGCTGCCCTCCAATGGCGCGAATTATTGCGCTGTCTCTTTGCTGTAAACAGGCGAGAGATAGTGCTGATATTTGGGATTGCGCCCCGTCACCACGTCATAGAACACATCGCGCAGCGCACGAGTCACATCGCCCAACGCGCCTGTCCCAACCTTGCGATGCTCCACCTGTGTGACGGCGGCAATCTGCACGCCTGTCCCACACATGAACATTTCATCCGCCACATACACCTCTGTACGATCCACCGCCCGCTCAACCACTGTCAGGCCTAATTCTTCGCGGGCCAATTCGATGACGGTGCGGCGCGTGATGCCTTCCAGCACATCGCCGCTCACCGCCGGGGTGATGAGTTCGCCGCGCCGCACGATGAACAGATTAGCCGCGCTGCTCTCGGACAGATGACCATCCTGCGTCAGCACCAGCGCTTCATCATAGCCCGCCAGCAGCGCATCAGTCTTGATGAGGGCGGAGTTGACATAGGAGCCGGCGATTTTGCCGCGTGCCGGGATCGCGTTGTCATCCACGCGCCGCCATGCCGAGAAGCCCACATGCATCCCATCTTCTTTGTCATCGACATAGCTGCCAAAGGGGATGGTGAACATGGTGATGGCGTCGTCCACGTCATGCAGTCGCACGCCGATCATCTCGGAGGATTTGTAAGCGAGCGGGCGGACATAGCAGTTGGTCTGGAGGCCCTCGGCCTGGATCAACTGGCGCAGCACATTGGTCAGCGTTTCGGGCGTATGCGGCAGATTGATCCGCAGGATGCCCGCCGATTGCAAAAAGCGCTCAAAGTGATCGAGCGGGCGAAACAGGTACAACTGTTCCTGATCGGCATTCCAGTATCCGCGCAGGCCGCCAAAGACGGCGGTGCCATAGTTGAGCGCGTGCGTCATGACGCTGATGGTGGCTTGTTCAAACGGAACAATCTGACCTTCAAAATAAGCGAAGCGAGGTTTTGTGCTTGTGGCAGTCATAAGTTTATATCCTATCAATATCGATCTTCTGTACTTTAACGCAGAATTGGCCTTGATTGTAGCGAATTGGTCTTAGGGCCATCGGCAGAGTCTTTCGGGGCCACTTTGTGCGATATAATCACGGTATTCAGCAAAATTTTTCGGGCGAGGCCTTCCATGATTGAGAATATCAAAATCAAGAACTTCAAAAGTCTGGTCGATATCGATCTTGATCTCAGGAATTTGAATGTGTTGATCGGGCCAAACGGCGCGGGAAAATCAAATTTTTTGAGTTTCTTTCAGCTTTTGCGAGAGGGGGCGAATGAACAGCTAAATATGGCGATTAATTCAATGGTGGGATTGGCAATGTAATGTTTTATGGTGGCGATAAGAAGCACCCTTTAATATGGTCGTTGGAGTTTTCCAAACTGCGAGATATGCAGGGGCCTGTTTATCAAGGTCAGATATTTAGTCAGGGACAATCGAGCTACAAGCTAGAAGAGACTCTGTTTGATTTGAACAAGCCTTATATGTCATCAACATTTGGACACATAAGTCTTGTTTCTTTGGATGGCTCTATCGCTAACAATGACGATGAGAAGATTAAAGAACAAGAACTTGTCATTGCTAAAATTCGTGATCGGTTTCGCTATCCCGAACTCGCTGAATTAAGGGATGAGATGGCGGACTGGCAAATCTATCATGGCTTTGGCGAGGAAGCGCTGCGTAATATTCGCGGGCCTCAATTATTTACCCCTGTTGATCCGTTCCGTTTGAATCCAATGGGCAGAAATTTACTCTCTGTGATCCAACAGCTTGCCAATGAGCGGCGCTATGAGAAGATCAATGAGCAGTTAATCGACGCTATGAAAGCTGTATTCCCGGATTTCATCAAACTCTATACGCCAACAAGCGCAGGAGGAATGGGATCGCTCTTTTATGGAAGCAAAAACTACGAAGAATCGATTCCCGCACTCAGCATGTCTGATGGTCAACTGCGCTTTTTAGGCGTTATGGTGGCTCTTCTAATGGCATATATACCTAATCCTCCCTCTTTGATTGCGATTGATGAGCCGGAAATTGGGATGCATCCGAAGATGATCGCTGTGTTTGTGGAACTGCTTCAAGCCGCATCACAAAAAACACAAATTATCATTACAACTCATTCGCCTCAACTCATTGACAGAATGAAACCAGATGATGTGATTGTGACGGAGAAAGAAGATGGCAAAACGACTCTTCGGCGTCTTGATGCCGAATCTTTAAAACGGTGGCTCAAACGTTATACATTGGGCGAGTTGTGGACGATGGGGAAATTGAGAGCATGAGTCATCTTCTGGTTTTATGCGAGGATGAACTTGGTCAATACGTCCTCGAAAATTTCTTGGATATGTATAGGAAACGTCGCTTTAAATCCATAGACGTGTTGAGCTACAAATCCAACACACGGCTACGAACGAATTTCGCCGCTGACGTTACACAGCAACTGACTGATGAGCCTGATTCAAGTGTGCTATGCCTTGTTGATCGTAACTACTCAGGCTGGTTTTTAGGCATCACTTCATCCTTTGTTAACTCTTGTGCTTGATTATCTGGTCAATAATTTAGGTCAATGGAAAACATGGAGAGATATTTATTATTTAATA
>DAOTUR010000642.1:0-4705 GCA_034436915.1 Anaerolineae bacterium | reverse complement strand
GGCACGATGCATCGTGCCCCTACAAAAGACCAAACAGGGCGTTACGATCAAGACGCTGGCTCAAAAACAGCATGATGACCCTGTTTTGAGATTACAAATTCCATTATCAAACGGCTTCTTATAAAATTCCTTTGCTTTTCTTCGTGCCTTCGTGGTTTATCGGTTCTTCAACGGATGTTGTATTTCTGGCGTTCGCGGGCGACGAATTCTTCAAGCTGATCGAAATCGTCCAGCACCCATAGGATTTTGTGAATCTCGTGCGGCGAGGGGCGGTACTGTGCAATATCCGTCGGATCAAACGGGCGGCGCTCCATCGCATCGCTAAACGCGACATCATATTCCAGATATGAAGACATCAAGCCTGTGCCAAACGTCTTGAGTTGGCGGTGCTCTTTGATGAAGCCAAACTCAATCGTATACCACCAGATGCTGCCCAGACCCTGACGCGCATCGGGCGGGCATTCCAGCATCAGTTTGGCATAGGATTGGGTCAGATCGGCATAGCGCTGGTTGATCTGCATGGGCAGATGGCCGAAGGCATCATGGAAAATATCGGGCAGAGGGGTGTAATCGATATCGGCCTGATCGCGGCTGTATTCGGTGATGAGGAATTTGCGATCCAGCAGATGCTCAAACCAGCTCTGCCCACCGGAATACTGGACATTGGTGCTGACGAGTTCCCAGCCGATGCGCTGCTGAAACGTGACATCCATCGCAGCAAAATCGGGGATGCGGGCGTTGCTAAGGCTGAGGATATCATGCCCCTGGAGATATTGGGCGCAGGCGCGGGCTTCGACTTTGGGCCACATGCGCTCGAACATGATGCGCCATGTGGCGTGCTGGTCAGTATCGAAGCTGTAAAACGGGCGTTTGTTGATGAGAGGTTGCAGCATTGCGGTTTATCCTTACCATTTATAGTCTAGGCGTGGTATGGCCTTCCATGTCCACAATATATTTATGCGAGGGCATGGCGTGCTACATAGGCATTAAGCTAAGCTCCTACAGCGTCGAGACGGGCAAAAGTCGATGAAGTGCTTTTTTGAAAAGATAATGGCGAGATGAATGACTTCCTCCTCCATCGCAAAGAATCAGGATGGCGTGTGCGTTGGGATAGAGATGTTGTCCCTGATGCTGCCACCACAAGCGCAAACTATACTCGAAATGGGGATAAACTGCGGTTTCAACGCTTTGAAAAGACGCAATTTATGACCTTTTAAAGTATATCACAGGCAAAGTCCGCGGTAGCGTGACTCGTGCCGAGCGTGATAAACGGGTACCTACGGAATACGGGTGAAAAGGGACACAGGCCATCGCTAACACCATTAAACGTCCTGTGAATGAGGGCCTCTCTACTCCCAAGCAATCTTTTCAACGGAACTTTGCAAATCTTGCTGAGTAGATTGTACATAGGTCATAGTGGTATCCAAGGAGTCATGACCCATGATTTGAGCCAGACGATGCAAAGGGGTACTTTCAGCCATACGATACCCAAAACGATGGCGCAGATCATGAGGGTGGAGATCGGGAAGTCCCGCTTGTCGAGCATACTTCTTGACAATGAAGCCAATGGCGCGTGGGGTTAAACAATCACCAGTGCGGATAGAAGCAAAAACAAAAATTGATCGATCACCATCCTGCTTGTGCTGGGTTTTAAGTTCTTCAAGGACACGGCGAGCAGTGCTGTTGAGAGGGACCTCGCGATACTTATGACGTTTTCCCCAAATTTTCAGATGTCCGCTGCGCGAATGAGAAACGACATGCGGCCATTGTAAGGAACAGACCTCCCCAACCCGCAGACCCGTATGAAGCATCAAAGTGATCATGACAATATCGCGCAATCGCCGTCCGTGTTGTACGGTAGCAACAAAAGCCGACTCTTCCTGATCATCCATGCGGTGCGACGCCTGTTCAACCGCCTTCACCAGCTTAATCGGATGCGCCGGATTACGATCCAGAAGTGACTGTTCGGTAAGCCAGGCAAAATATCTTTTCAAACTGACCAAGTAACGGTTGATAATGGCGGGTTTACACTGAACCTCCCGTTGGAGATAGGTGCGGTAACGGGTGAGCGTCGGTGTTGTAATATGGCTGATGTAGAAATTTTGAAGATGGCGTTGTTCATACCAGGCCATGAACTGTTGAATATCACTGAGATAGTTGCGGCAGGTCGATGGACGCAAATCCTGATGGTGGGAGAGCAGAGTGTCATAGAGGGATGACGCCTGTTGAGCATCCGGGGAAAGTACAGGTTTGGGCTGTCGTTTTGCCATAACATGACTTTAGGCTTTTCCAGATTAAAACAGAGACCAAGACGATGTAGAATAAAAGGACAAGCCACAAGATAATCACGGACGACGATCCAAAAATGGTTTGTTCGTATTGCTCCTCTCTGAATGGGAACAGCTATTTCTTTGGAAAAGCTTTAGCGGAAACTAAAGGAATAGAAATTTAAAGAAACAGATTTGAACCACAAAGGCACAAAGAAAAGCGAAGGAAAACTTTATATAAAAGATTCTTCGTGTCCTTTGTGCATTCGTGGTTAACTGCCTTTGATGACCTCGGCCAACCGTTCAACCGCCTGCGCGATCTTGTCAGCGGGCAGGGTGCTGAAATTGAGGCGCATGGTATTGTCAGCGCCGCCCTGAATAGCGAAGGCGTTGCCAGGGATATACACCACCCCGGCCTTAATCGCCCGATCCAGCAGCGCCCAGGTATCAATCGGCTCATTCAAGGTGAGCCACATGAACAGGCCGCCTTCGGGATGCGTCCAGGTAGCACGTTCGCCAAAATGGGTCTCAAGCGCATGATTGAGCGCGATGTAACGCTCATGATGCAGGGTGCGAAGACGCGGCAGATGGCGCAGGCCGTAGGTGGTGACATATTCGGCAACGGCCCGCTGCGTGAGCGTGGAGGATTCCAGATCAATCGCCTCGCGCATGACCTGTATTCTGGGCATGAGGTCTTCAGGCACAATCATCCAGCCCAGGCGCAGGCCAGGCGCGAGCATCTTGCTGAATGAACCCAGGTAAAACACCCATCCGGCCCTATCGTAGGCTTTGACAGGGGCAAGGGCGCTGCCTGCAAAACGCAGCGCTGAATAGGCATCATCCTCGATCACCGGGACGCCGTAATGCGCGGCCATGTCTGCAATGCGCTGACGTGACTCGCTGCTGAGGCTGACGCCCAACGGATTATGAAAATCGGGGATGACAATCGCCAGCTTTGCGCCGCGCTTCATGCCTGTTTCCAGTGCGTCAAGATCGAGGCCATGCACAGGATCGGTGGGGAGGGCGATGATTCGTGCATCTGCCGCCTGAACCGACTGCTGCACGCCCGTAAACACGATATTTTCAATCAGCGCCGTATCGTCCGGATTGAGGAACAGCCGCGCCAGAATCGTCAAGCCCTGCTGATTGCCATTGGTGATGAAGACCTGATCGGGCGTACAGGCGACGCCGCGCTGCTGCATATAGCCCGCGATCCATTCGCGCAGCGCAGCCGACATCGGCGCATATTGCAGTGCTTTGGCCCCGTCACGGGCGATGACGGTTTGCAGGCATTCGGCATATTCAGCCACAGGCAGCGCATCGGCGGCGGGCAGACCGCCGGCCAGCGAGAGGATGTTCGGATCAACCGCGTGCTTGAGCAGATCGCGCATGACGGAGCGCTTGAGCGATCCACCGACACGCGAGAAGGTATAAGCAGGCACAGATGTATCAATCACCACAGATTACTCCCCGCCATCGAGCGGCAGAATGGTTGTTGATTTGACCTCAGTGAGGGCCAGCGAGGTTTTGATGTGCGTGACACCTTCAATCGAGGTGAGGCCCTCCATCAGGAAGCGGCGCAGATCGTCTTTGCTGCGAAAGACGACTTTGAGCAGATAATCGATATCCCCGATGAGCTGATAGCATTCCAACACTTGCGGCATCTCCTTGATTGCCTCGGAGAAACAGCGCGTCGTCTCACGATCATGAGCGCGGAGCGACACCTGCACAAAGCACAGCATGTCGAAGCCGATACGCTCACGATTGACAATGGCGGTGTAATGATCGATCACGCCATCATCTTGCAGGCGCTTGACGCGGGCATGGACGGCGGCGGCAGACAAGCCCACCTGCTGCGCGATTTCCGCGTTCGTGGCTTTGCTATTGCGCTGGAGGGCTGTGAGAATGCCGCGATCAGCGTCATCAAGAGAATATTCCACGAAAACCGCCTTTAGATGAATAATTTTCGCATATTCTTATGTTATGCGGATTTTTATTCGCTGTAAAGACTCTATCACTGAACATTTATCAGTTAAACGTTTAACGATTTTTAGGATGAGAATGATGATAGACTTAGAGATGAAACTTACAGGATTTTTTGTTGAAATAAGATGTTAGACACTCTTATTTTGGAACTTGAGATGTTTGGGTAAGGTGAGTTAATCATATAGGGAGACATAACATGACTGATGAAAAGCCATTGAATGAGTTGCCAGAGCGGAATGTAACCGATCACTTCCGAGATGCTATTGTGATTATGGCGGGAATAATCCCTTTTCCTGTATCAGATATTCTTGATCGATTTTTACCTTCATCCCTGGCAAAGCGACAGCAAGAATGGCAGAAAAGAGTCGCACAGGGACTTGTAATATTACAAGAGCAGTTCAATATCATGCCCGAAACTCTCACAAAAAATGAAGTCTTTACAACGGCACTTA
>DAOTUR010000641.1:0-19419 GCA_034436915.1 Anaerolineae bacterium | reverse complement strand
CGTCTATGAGATGGGGCATCATCTCATACTGTCTCAGTCGGTGGAAGTCTTGGCGTAAGCCAAGCCTCCGGCGTTTACGGCAGATGCCCCCGCCTTTAGGTGTGGGGAGTATGTCACATAAATGTCTTCTATAAAATTTAGACGCCATCGCTCTATAACCCTCATGAGCCTGCCATGAGGATTTGTTGTTTTTGCAGGCATTTTATTACACTTACGGATAACGTGGTTATAGAGCCAACAAAAATACCATTAAATGGTGATATGCTTATGTAAGAGGGAAACTCTTTAAAACCCATGACGGACGTAAAAGTCAGCCATCTCCCTCAATTCATCACGCTGTTAGATTGATGATCCCGGTTGGCTCCTGGTGCTATGCCCCAACCAGAGTCAGACCCTCATCGCTCATCAAGTGTTCTGCCAATGAATCTTTTATTTCTATAGGAGAAATGTCATGGACAAGCGAACAGGTAAGAAGAAAAAATCCGAAAAGCCGACAGTTAAAGAACCCACTGCAATTCCGCTGGCCCCCGCTGCGCCCAAAAAAGGCAAGTAATCCCCGCTGCAACATCGCCCTTGTCTGGAGATTTCTGCTCACACAGACCTCCTCCAGGACTAGACCTGACACACATCTCATCGAATAGCTTGAGGCATTCTTCCTCATGAGGAGAATCGCGCCATTTTTAGGTGTTCCTGCACTTAATGGCTTTGTTCGAGCACCACTGTCATACCTTGTTGATCACTGGAGATTCACATGAAATTTAATTGGAAAATACTCGCTGCCTGCCTCGTTATCGTTGCTGCTATCGTTCTGGGCGTCTCTACGCTGAGTGCAAAATCGTACAAAGGCGCAAATCTCACTTTTGATGTGGGCGGTGGCGCTGTCACCATCAAGAATCCCTCCGCTGCGCCGCTGGCCGTACAGCTCACCAGCCCGAAATCAGGCGTGTTCTCCGTCACCAGCCCGACGGAGGGTCTGGCGGGATCATCTGTCAAGGGCGCGGGTGGTAAAGTCGCGCAGATGTTTGACATGATGCTGCCTGCCGGGACGACTGAATTTACTGTCGTGAAGGGCGTCGGCGTCAATTTTGCCGCGACCACCGACACGCTGCTTGAAGCCAGCGCCCAACCCATGAACGCCGGCGATACCAGTTCTACCTTGATTGCCATGCTGGTCGTGATTGTCGGGGCATTGGTGTTCATGTCCTTCACCACCGATCATCAGTGGTTCAATATCATTCGTGGCAAGGAAGCGCCCGTGATCGTCCCTATCGTTGAATCGACGGACGGCGGGCAGGGCGCGGCCATCCGCACCTACGGCGACAATCGCTCTCGCTAAACCCTATCTCATCTTGTCATTGATCGTTTTCGCCAGGAGAGAGCCACATCACATGTAGCTCTCTCCTGGCGTTTTGATTCGGCCATGTTCTCTATTCATCAGAACCGATAATCTTATTTGTTCAGAAACCTTCTTTAAGGTACATTGATTTGAGATCGACCCACTCCTGACATATCGAGAACCCAATCGATGATTGCTACTAAAACCATTCGGGGTTATGAGCTGCGCGAACAGATCGGCAGAGGCGGATTCGGGATCGTATACCGCGCCTACCAAGCGATTGTTGAGCGTGAAGTCGCTATTAAGGTCATTCTCCCCCAGTTCGTCAACAATCCCGATTTTGTTCGCAGCTTTGAGACCGAAGCGCAGATGATCGCTCGCCTGGAGCATCCATTTGTCGTGCCGCTGTTCGATTATTGGCGCGAACCGGATGGGGCCTATCTCGTCATGCGGTTTTTGCATGGGGGAAGCTGGCGAAATCTGCTGAAACCCCAGCAGCCCGTCCCCGCTGCACGTATGGCCGATATGCTGCTGCAAGTCGCGGCGGCGCTGGATGCGGCGCATCGGGCGCAGATTATCCATCGTGATATTAAACCTGAAAATATTTTGCTCGATACCGAAGGCAACACCTATCTAGCCGATTTTGGCATTGCCAAAAAGCTTGACCCGACAGATGACAGTGAAGCCGGCCAGTTTCGCGGGACGATTGCCTATACCGCGCCGGAAATCATTGAATCGTCCCGCGTCAGTCCGGCGTCGGATATTTACAGCCTGGGCTATACCGTCCATGAGATGCTGGCCGGACAGCACGCGCTGACGGATCAATCGGCGGCGGAGATGCTGGCATGGCACTTAGAGCTTGATCTGCCCTTGATTGCGTCCGCCTCCGAAGCTGTCAACCGTGTCCTCCAGCGGGCCACCGCCAAAGACCCCAGTGTACGTTACACCACGGCCCAAAGTATGGCTCGTGAGTTTTTTGACGCGGTGCATCAAAATTCTCCCTCGGTGTTGATGGCGCCGACGGTCAACATTGTCACCAATCCGTACAAAGGGCTGCGCTCATTCGACGAATCGGATGCGCGGGATTTCTTTGGGCGCGAAGTGATCATCGAGCAGATCATCAATCACCTCTCGACCAGGAATTTCCTGACAGTCGTTGGGCCGAGCGGCAGTGGTAAATCCAGCGTTGTGCGGGCGGGCGTGCTGCCTGCGCTGCGCGAGGGGCGTCTGGATGGCTCGGATGATTGGTTCATCGTGACGATGGTTCCGGGGGCCGAGCCGCTGCAACAGTTGAAGACGGCGCTGCTCAAAGTGGCCTTCGACCCATCGGACACGCTGACGCGCATCCTGACGGAGAATGACAGCGGCCTGACCGATGCCATCGAAAACATCCTTGAGATTAAAAATCCGCTGATGCTGGTGATCGACCAGTTTGAAGAGGTCTTTACCCTGGTCGATGATGAGGCGGAGCGGCAGCATTTTCTCACGCTGCTGTATCAGGCCGTGACAGCGCCCAACAGTTCGCTCAAGCTTCTCATTACGCTGCGGGCTGATTTTTATGATCGTCCGCTGCTGTACGAGGATTTTGGGGCGCTGGTGCAGACGGCCACCCAGGTGGTTCTGCCGCTCAGGAGTGAGGAACTCCAGCAGGCGATTCTGTATCCGGCCAAGCGCATCGGCATCGAATTTGAGAGTGAGCTTGTCGCCGCCATCGTGAGCGATGTACGCCAGGAGCCGGGGGCGCTGCCGCTGCTGCAATATGCGCTGACCGAGTTGTTTGAGCAGCGCAGCAGCAACCGCTTGAATCTGGCCGAATACCAGAAGAGCGGCGGGGTATCGGGGGCGCTGGCACGGCGGGCTGAGGATGTGTATCAGGCGCTGTCGGATGATGAGCGGATGATCGCCCAGCAGATTTTCCTGCGGCTTGTGAATCCCGGTGAAGGCACAGAGGACACGCGCCGCCGCGCCCGCTATTCAGAACTGATGGCGATAGGCAATGATCGCAAGCGCATTCAGGCGGTTCTGGATGCCTTTGGCAAGTATCGTCTGCTCACGTTTGACAATGATATCGAGACGCGGGAACCCACGATTGAAGTCGCCCACGAAGCGCTGATTCGGGAGTGGCGGCAGTTGCGAAGCTGGCTCAATGACAGCCGCAACGATCTGCGCTTGCAGCGGATGCTGGCGACACTCTTGAACGAATGGCGCAGCGCCAAATTTGATAAGGGCCTGCTGCTGTATGGCACGCGACTGGCGCAATTTGAGGAGTGGGCCAAGACCTCGCATCTCACGCTCTCGCAGGAGGAGCGGGCCTTTTTAGATGCCAGCGTGGAGGAGAGCCGTCAGCGCAAAGCCGCCGAAGCCGAGCGGCAGGCGCGTGAACTGACGTTGGAACGACGCTCACGTCAGCGGTTGCAAGCCTTCGTTGGCCTGCTGGTGCTGGCCTCGATTGTGGGCATTGGCCTCCTGGTTCAGGCGACGCGCAAGGCGGTTGAAGCGGAGAGTTTGCGTCAATCGGCGCAGGCGCAGCAGCTTGAAAGCGCAGGCGATGTAGGGCCTGCACTGGCAATGGCGCTTGACTCGGTTCGCATCGCCAACCCACCCCCATTAGCGCTGGATAACCTCATCGATGTGGCCTACAAGCCGGGATTACGCCAGCGCATTGTCGCAGGCAAGCAGCCTGTGGTTGCTATCGCGGTCTCAACCGATGGGCGCTATGTGCTCAGTGGCACGGGGGCGAGTGATAGTCCTAATCAGCCCGGTCTTGGGAGGCCACCAGCCGACCAAGCAGGCCAATCGCAGCAAGGCGGGCCACCATCAGGCGGACAAGGTGGGCCGCCAGCAGGGGGACAGGGCGGGCCGCCGCCAGCAGGGGGACAGGGCGGGCCGCCAGCAGGGGGACAAGGTGGGCCGCCAACGCAGACCAACCAGCCCACGCCGACAGCGCCGGGCAATCCGCCACCACCAGCAGATAATCAGCCGCAGCAGAGTGCGCCGACCATGAATGCGCTCATCCTGTGGGATATGCAAACCGGCCAGCAGGTGACGCGCCTGGAAGAGACGCTCGCCAATATCACCGATGTGCAATTTGTGCCCTCAGACGATGGCGTCTTAAAAGCTGTCTCGGCCTCGGATGATGGCAAAGTGACGCTGTGGGATGTGAAGACGGGCAAGGCGCTGCATGAGACGCAGTTGCCTGCGTTCGACAAGATTACCCTGTCCCTGTCTGACGATGGGCTGCTCTACATCGTGGGCGGCAAGAAACAGGACAGCAGCGGCGCTGGCCTCAACGTGCTTGTGGACATCAAAACGTGGCAGCAGCGCCTGAATATTCCGCCGCAGACAGATGTTCTCTGGACGGGGGTCATCAGCCATGATGGGACATTTGCCATTTCCAGCTATATCGATGGCACACAGATTGTATGGGACACCAAGACGGGCCAGGAACTGCGCCGTTTTACGCTGGGGAAAACTGATATTAAGACCGCAAGCTACACAATTCAGTTGGCCTCCGATAATGCAACTGCTGCCATCACAACCGGCAACAACCAGACGTGGCTGTGGGATGTCTCGACGGGTGGTCTGCTGAATCGCTTGCCCTCCGGGACTGTCGTGACGCAGCGGGCGCTCTTTAGCGCCGATCATACGAAGCTCATCAGCGCGTCTCAGGATGGCATCCTGCGCGTCTGGGATTTGGAGAGCGGGACGCTGGCGGTCAATCTCAATCAGCGTGATGCGGGCTACCAGAGCATGGTATTGAGCGAATCACAGGGGCGCTCTGGGGGAACACGGGCCATCATGGGCGGGCTTGACGGGTCGATCTATGTCTGGGATATCGACGAGACAAAGGTCTACGAAATACAGGAATTCATGGGCCAACCCGCCAAACAGATCGCCCTCCTGCCGGATGGACAGCAGATGCTGACGTTTGGCCCCCGAAGGGCTGATGGTCAGTTAGTTTCTAGACTGACGCTGTGGGATGTGAAGACGGGCACGATGATTCGCACCTTCGAGGGACGCGATACATATGTCCCGCAGGCGCTGGCTGTCAGCCCGGATGGACGCACCGCGCTCACGGGATCGTCAACTCATGCGCCGGGCGTCAAAATTCGCCCCGACCTTAACAACGATATGATTCTGTGGGATTTGAGCACTGGAAAAGAGATTCGTCGTCTCAGCATGGGTGATACGAAGGATGTTCTTGATATCGCCTTCCATCCTACCAATTCCAATCTTGCCATCAGCACGCACAGTATAGATATTGTCCTGTGGCAGGTCGATACGGGAGCGGTCATTCGCACGTTTCAGGGACACAAGCAGCCTGTGAAAGGGCTGGCCTTCATCGGCGATGGCAAAACCTTTGCGTCGGTGGGCGATGATGGCATCTTGAGGATCTGGGATGTTGAGACAGGCGCTGTCGTGCGGTCTATTGATATTGGCGGACGGCAGGGGTTTGTCTGTATCACGCCGGATGGCACGTCGGCCCTGGTCTCTTCCGTCTCATCTGAGATGGTGCTGTGGGATTTGACAGCGGGTACAGAGCTGCATCGTCTCAAAGGTCATACAGACGGTGTGCTCGGCTGTGCGATCTCGTCAGATGGCAAATGGGGGCTGTCCGGCTCATGGGATAACACCTTCATCCTATGGAATCTGACAACAGGAGAGATCATCCATCGTTATACCCAACACAACGCCGCCATCTGGGATGTGGCCTTCAGCCCCGATCAGCAGTCGATGTTCTCTGTGGGTGAGGGGGCGGGCGTGATCCAATGGCGAACACAGCCCGTCCAGCAAGCCGAGGTTGAACAGTGGGTGGCGGCAAATCGTGTGCTGCCACAGCAAGATGAGGACACAGCCACTCCTACTGTTCCTCCGGCGGCTTCACCGTGATGAAACTGCGATAGAGCAGGAAATCGTAGACCAGCTTGAGGCCGCCTGCCAGAAAAAACGGAATGCTCAAGCCGAGTGCGCCCGCACTAAAGAAGGCCCCTGTCACCAGCGGTGAGACGGCGGAGGCGGTGGTGCGGGCGATGCTGGTCACGCCGTTGGCAGCAGAGCGCTCGTCCGCGTCAACGACGGAGACGGTATACGATTGGCGCGTGGGGACATCCATCTGCGAGATGCTAAAACGTGCCAGCAGCACGAGGATCGCCAGCGGCAACGTGGGCATCAGCGGCACGAGGATCAGAAAAATATTTGATGGCACATGCGTGAAGACCATCGTATTGATCAGGCCGTAGCGGGCGGCCACTCGCGCCGCTGCCAATGCGGAGAAGCCCGCCAGCACATTCGCTCCCAGATAAATCGACCCGATTACCGCCACATCTACCCCAAAGCGGCGGCTGAACCACAAGGCCACTAGACTCTGCACCACCAACCCCCCGGCAAAGGCATCGAGCATGAACAGCAGCGACAGCCTGTAGACGATGCCGCGTGACCGATTCAACCCGAACAGGCTTTTCAGCGTCTTTGGCACGTTGAGATTGGGGGCAATTTCCACAGCGGGCGAGAGTCCCAGAAACATCAGTCCGAGCAGGCCGCCGAGCAGCGCATAGCCGACAATAACAATCTGATAGCTCTCCAGCGGCGTGCGCCCGCCTGTCTGGAGGGCAACGGCCAGGACGCCGCCCACCAGCGAGCCAAACCCTGTCGTCACAGAGCCGAGCAAGCTGTACCACGCGAACACCTGTGTGCGCTGCTTGTCGGTGGTGGTCTGGGGCAGGATGGCCTGTTCAATCGCCAGAAATGGCCCGACTTCGTTTCCACTGGGGCTGATCGTGCCGATGATGGCCGTGATCGTCAGCAGCGTGATATCGTGCGTCAACGCAAAAATGATGCCTGCGAAGACCATCAGGCCCGCGCCAATGATGAGCATACGGCGGCGGCCCAGGCGATCCGCGATGATGGTGATGGGCAGAGAAATCACGGCGTCGCCCAGCAAAGTCAGGCTGAGGACGAGGCCGATTTGCGTGTCACTCAGGCCAATCGCGGCCAGATACAGGCCCAGGACGACGGCCAGAAAGCCGTAGGCAAACAGGCGCACCATGCGCGTCGCAAACAGCAGGCGGCCATCCGGTGAAAGTGTTGTGAGGGCCTGGATTTCAGGAAGTTGGAGCAAGAGGGTGTCCCTTCCGCGATGAGAGCCTATGTCCTCTTAAGTGTAGCCTATCCATCGATGCAGGGGGTTGAAATGGCTTATCTTGCGTTGTTCATCACACAAAAGAGGCCAAAAACTCCTACACGGCATCTCACAGCGAAAGGGGTATCATTAAGGAGGGAACGTGTGTGTCCCGCTTCATAAATAAAATAGCCTTCGTGAAAGGGCGATCTCTTTATGGTCAGCAAGCAGTACAACGTTGGCATCATTGGCATCGGCAACATCAGCCCGGCCTATATCAAGGGCTGTCGTGCGTTCGATATCCTCAATCTCGCGGCCTGCGCCGATCTCGATCTCGACAAAGCCCGCAAAGTGGCGGCAGAGTACGCGATTCCGCAGGTGTACAGCGTCGATGAACTTCTGAGTGATCCCAACATCGATATCGTCGTCAATCTGACGATTCCCGCTGTTCACGCCGAGGTGAGTTTGAAGGTGCTGGCAGCGGGCAAGCATGTCTATTCCGAGAAGCCGCTCGCCACATCGCTGGCCGATGGCAAAGCGATTATCGATCTCGCGGCTGAAAAGGGCCTGCGCGTGGGCTGTGCGCCGGATACCTTCCTGTTTGGGCAGCATCAATCGACGCGCAAACTGCTGGATGAGGGTGTGATTGGCACTCCGGTGGCCGCGACGGGCTTCATGGTCGGGCATGGGCCGGAGAGCTGGCATCCCAACGCGGATTTCTACTATGCGCCGGGTGGTGGGCCAATGTTTGACATGGGGCCGTACTATCTGACGTGTCTGGTCAATCTGTTTGGGCCAGCAGTGCGCGTCAGCGGGACAGCGCGGGCGTCATTCCCCACGCGCACCGCCAAAGATGGGCATACCATTTCGGTAGGCGTGCCAACGCATTACAGCGGCACAGTTGAGTTTGCGAACGGTGTCGCGGCCACGCTCATCATGAGCTTCGATGTCTGGTCGCATCATCTGCCCGTGATGGAGGTTTATGGTTCGCTCGGCACGCTGACTGTGCCTGATCCCAACGGCCACAAGCCGCGTGAGACGCTGCTCTTCGTCCCTGGCACGCATGATTGGGATGAGATGCCCATCCTGCACCGCGAAGAGTGGGCGCGTGGCATCGGGTTGGCGGATATGGCCTATGGCATCCTGCGGAATCGTCCGCACCGGGCCAGCGGCGAATTGGCGTATCATGTCCTGGAAATCATGGCGGCCTTTGAGACGGCGTATAAAAGCGGCACGTATATCGATCTGAAGAGCACCTGCCAGCGCCCGGAGATGCTGCCGATTGGCCTGCCTGAGCGCGTGCTGGAAGAGAGTTAGGTTTTTTATGACCAAGTATCTGATTGTGAATGCCGATGACTACGGCATGGCCCACAGTGTGAGTCAGGGCATTCGTGAGGCCCATCTGCGCGGCATCGTCACCTCGACTACTGTGATGATCGGCATGAAGGATGCGGCTGCTGATGTTCGCACAGCGCAGAAGGAAACGCCTGATCTTGGCCTGGGGCTGCATATCACGGTGGCCGGAAAAGCCATGTCGCCTGTGCTGCCGCCCGATCAAATCCCGACGCTGGTGCGGCCTGATGGCCTGTTTTACGATCAACCCATCTGGGGCGAACGCGGCGAAGCGGGTCTGCTGGATGCCGATGAGCTGACCCGCGAAATCAACGCTCAGTTTGAGCGCTTTGTGCAGGTGGCAAACCGCCTGCCGACACACCTCGACGGTCACTACCATGCGGCGTATTTCAATCCTGTTTCGATGGCGGCAATGCGGGCACTGGCGCTTGAGCACCATCTGCCAATGCGCTACGGCCACGAATCGGACGCGGCAAAGCTGGAGGGCGTTGCACATCCCACCACTGTCTTTCAACTCGATCATGATGAGCTGATTGAGGCGTTGATCGCCATTCTCAAGGGCCTGCCTGACGATGAGGTGACAGAACTGGTGTGTCATCCGGGCTACTCCAATGACACTCTGTTTGACACCGATTCCTGGACGACGGTGCGTGAGATCGAAGTGCGCTATCTGACGGATGAGCGGGTGCGGGCTATCATTGCCGAGGAGCAGATGACCCTGTGTACGTTTGAGACGCTCAAGCAATAGAGTAGGGTCAAAGCCCCTCTCCCACGCAGTGGGAGAGGGGCTGGGGTGGGGGTGAAGAGCAAAACAGGGTAACACATGTGCTGTCACCCTGTTTATATTGAGGAGTATTCGATTTGGGCCGTATGCCGTTAGGTCATTTAAGACACATCTGTCAGCTTTGTTTTACGCAGTTTCAGGGCGATTTCCTGGCAGGAGAATTTGCCGCGAATGTGCGTGTTAAAGTAGCGGCCCTTCGAGTTACTCCTGAGAAAGTCAAGGTAGACATCTTCTGCCACGTCGAAGTATTGGTAGACACGCCCACTCTGAAACGCGATCTCTAACACCCGCGAATAACCAACGGCCTGAATAACGCTCGATTCCGTTTCCAGCTTCTCCACTGGACATCCCTCTCGCTCTTTCTATGCTGTCTTATTATACCTCAAAATCATAAGCTTTTCGTGAAATAAGTGTATATGATTTATACACATGTTTAAACGAGAATACACATTTTAAGTGATTTATTTAGCCATAGAAAATAAGTTCTTATTATAGCCCTCCGTACAATCAGCATGGGAGCGTAGAACAGGATGCGTCACATAGGCGAAGTGCGTGTATTGAACAGCCGCCTCAGCGTAAACAAGACTGTTACTCATGGGGGGAAAATGTAATTGTGGAAAAGTTGTAAATAAGGTTGCCCTCAAACTCATCTTTCTGTTATCCTTATTCAGGATGGGGCTGTGGAAAATACAGTTCGCCCCTCAGTCCAGATCGTCGTATGATGGTAAAGTCACTCGTGGGCGACAGTCGATCTGGAAAATGTGGTCACACGCCAACGATTTGAATCAGGATAGCATCCTGTCAATATTCCGTTATTAGAGAGAGGCTTTCATTGCATTTTTCAATGTCAGGAGTAACATGATTGAAAGATCGCTCACAACTCTATCACATCTATACAACAACAAATCATGTACGCTGCCGGGAAGCCGTAAATGATTTTTAGAACGAGCCGAACGCAAATTTTAAACACAGCGACAGTAGAACGTGTTTTAGCACTCGCTTAAACAATTTCAGCGCATCTTCTGACGAATCGAACAAAACCTATAAACTCTGAAACATGTTTAAAACATTCTTCGCACCCGAAATTGTCGTGTCGCTTAAAATTGCGTTGTGTCAGGATGTCTTTTCACGAACGTTAGGCGTGCTTTAGACCAGTGTTTCGCTGGATAGGTGAGTTTATAGTGGATATCGATACACTGAAGGTTAAACAGATTCAGGAATTTCTATACGCTTCCGGGTTGTCTTATGGCAGCAAACCCACCTCTGCTGAAGATAAAGCGCCCTGGATGATATCCACCGCCTCGTTTGAAGTCTGTCGTGAAGAGGCCAATTATCTGATCGGCATGGGAACGCCGCCACCACTCGCCTGTCTCGGGATGATCATTCAAGACTTTCATATAGTGTCGATTCGCCTGCTCATCTCCCTGATCGATCAGATGCAGATGGGCGAGCATAACCGTCTTACCGAGCATATTGATCATATCATGCAGTCGCCCGCCGCCGATCTTTATGTGCGATGGCTGGATAAATATCGTCATCAAAATTTCCACTGCATGATGCCGTTCAGCACACGGCCCGATGTTCAGATCGTCAATTCACAGCACCTGGAAAACAAATATAAGATCATTGAATACAACGTTGATGGATCGGCAGATAAAGGCGTCTCCGAAGGGGTCAATCTTTACTCGCACCTGTTCCTCAATTGTGATCCTTTGGGACGGGGATTGGTCACGGCCTTCCTTGAGGAAATATGCCGCCGCTATGTCTCCGAGAAGGACATCAACGTAGCGACCATTCTGCCGGACACCTATCGCACCGAGTATGAGCCGCAGAATATCTTCTTTGCGATGGCTGCGAACGAAGCGGGCTGCGCCTTTGAATCGCAAATTCACTGGTACGCGGTCAAACTCAATCAGCTCGTTGTGGCGGAGGATGGCTTACACATCGTCGCGGAGGATGGACAGGATGTGCATATTCACGCTGTAGATCGTGAGTTTAAGCTGCCTGGCTTTATCCCAACTCGTGAATTTCAGGTGGAGCGGCAGATTATCGAGCTGGCGCTGGATGACAAGGTTGATATCCTGGGATCGCCGCTGCCTTTGAGCGATAAAGTGTTTATGACCTTCATTCACAGCCTCGAATTTGAACCGCTGGTTCTGGACGCGCTCGGCATTGAAGCCGCAGTTCGACTCCAGCGCTTAAGAGCGAGCCATGCCGAGACCTATTTCCTGACCGAGGCGCTTGACGAGATTACGATTGCTGGGCAAACGTATTCGTGGGAGGATATTCTGGATCAGAATGTCCAGACAGTGGTCAAAAAAGTCGGAGATACCATTGAAACAACCGGGGCAACGATGGTGTTTCTCTCAGCAGAATGCTCTCCCGGTGATTGGAGACGCCTGCTCACGCGCATCCAGCATGAACGCGGGTGGGTGTTGCAAGCGTTTTACCCCTCCAAAGAATATACGATTGGAGGCCGCCGCAGCTACCACCAGAGCCACGCGATCTATCACAAATCGCGCATTCGGTTCTCTCCGTACTACGTCATTTATGCCGGACACTATGAATTGGGGAATATCCTCGTGACGGCGGGCATCTTTAACCGTGAGGCCGCCCACCGTGATAAGATTCATAAGATTCACGGCAGTCGCGGCACGGCATATCTAGCGGTCACAGCCCACCCTGGAATGTCAGAGTGTTGAATAGGAGGGGCGACATTCTATCGCGCCCCCCAAATGCCGCAGTTGACGGAATGAGCGCTAATCCTGCCCGCTGGCCGGAACGAGCACATCGCTGGATTTTGCTGTGTTTTCAGCGCCTTCTGCCGAATCGCGGCGTTTAATCACGACATCGGGCAGCACAGCCAGCGCAAACAATGCCGAGGCATACATCACCATCGCACCGACAAAAAAGGCCTGTGTCATGCCATTCATGAAAGCACTGCGGGCCACCAATGTCACCTGCTCAATTTGCGATGGGGTGAGCATCGCTCGCGTCAGCGGACTGAGCGCCGTTGGCAGTCCTGCGGCCACCTCACGATAGGCTTCTGCGGGGATGAGGCTTTGCAGCGGTGCAACACCCCTCGTGTAGATGCCTGTCGCAATCGTCCCCAGAATCGCCACCCCCAATGCGCCCCCAAGCTGGCGCGTCGTATCGTTCATGGCGCTGCCCACGCCCGCTTTTTCCATCGGCACGGAACTCATGACAGAGGTTGTGGCCGGACTGATGGCGAGACCGATCCCGGCGGCCTGGAAGATCTGACCGATGAAGACCCAGGGGAAATAAGCCGTGTCAATGCGATAGACGAGGGCCATATAGAGAAAGGCTGTCCCAGTCATAGCGACACCCAGGGCCACCGTGCGTTTTGTGCCGAAACGGGCCGCAACTTTGGCGGAACGCGATGTGACCACCGTCAGCGATATCGCCAGCGGCAGTAGCAAAATCCCGGCGGTGAAGGCCGGATAGCCCAGGACGGATTGCAGGAACTGCGGCACAAAGAACACCACGCCAAATAAGCTGAAGGAGAGCAGGGTCAGGGTGATGTTGGCTCCCGTGAAGGCCGGATTGCGGAAGAGATGCAGCGGCAGCATCGGGTGCGGTGTGCGCGATTCCCACACGCCAAACAGACCCATCATGACGATTGCCACCACGAAAGACGCCACAACATTTGTTTGCGTCCAGCCCACAACGCCCGCCTCGATGATGCCATAGATCAGGGCGAACAGGCCCACAATCGAGAGCACAGAGCCGATGATGTCCGGCGGCGGGGCATCCGGTTCTTTGGTCTCACCGAGATAAATTTGCCCGCCGATGATCGCTACAGCAATCACGGGCAGATTAATGAGAAATACGAAGTGCCAGCTAAAGTTCTGCACGAGAAATCCGCCGATGATCGGCCCGATGCCCACGCCCAGGCCGAACAGCGCCGCCCAGGTCGCAATCGCCTGGGGCCGCTCGTGCGGCTGAAATGTCGAACTGACGATTGAGAGGGTGGCGGGCATCATGAGTGCCCCGGCAATGCCCAGGAACATGCGGCACAAGGTGAGGGCCAGCGTCGTCGCAGACAGGGCCGCGCCCAACGAACCGACCCCAAAGAGCACCAGTCCCACCTGGAGGGCGCGTTTGCGCCCGATGCGATCCCCGAACGTCCCCATCGTCAGCAGGAGCGCCGCAAACACCAGCACATAGCCATCGACAATCCACTGCAAATCCGTGTTGCTCGCGTTGAGATCACGCGCAATCGAGGGCAGGGCCACATTGAGGATGGTGTTATCAAGGCTGAGGACAATCACTGAAATACCAATAAAGAGCATCCCAATCCATCGTTTGGCGTAATAGAACGAATCGGTTGGAATTGACACCGTTGAGGACGACATAAAAACAACTGCTCCTGAATACGACTTCATAGGGGGATGCGAGGGGTGTGAGAGGGCGACCAGAGACACCATACATCCAGACAGTCTTAGATTGAGAAGTCTTACTGACTTTTTGGGTGACCCCTCCCTAAGTCCCTCCCCACTCCGTAAAGAGGGACTTCTAAAAATACCGTTCATTCGTTGAGCTTTACGCGCTATGCCTCTCGAAAGCGCATATGATGATCGTAAGGATTTATATGCCACAGAGGGAGCCAGTCATGTTTTCTAGAAGCCGCTTTTTTTCCTGCATTGCGTGTGTATTGATGATCAGTCTGGTGGGGCTTGTGTCCGTGCGTGCTCAGGATGAGCAGGCCGCGCTGGATGATCTTGTGAGCCAGTATGCTGAGGCCAATGGGCCAGCATTGGTGGTACAGGTGACAACGCCGGATGGAACGTGGACATCGGCGGGTGGGCTGGCCGATGAGAAGCGCCCGACAGAGACGGATGATCGCTTCCGCATTGGCAGCATGTCTAAACTCTACGTGGCGACAGTGGCCTTGATGCTGGCGGATGAGGGAGTGTTCAAACTGGATGATCCGTCCCGCACATGGCTGCCGCAGGAGATCGTCGATAAGATCGCCAACGTCGATACCGTCACGATTCGCCAGTTGCTGTCGATGCGGAGCGGCATTGATGATTACCTGGCGACAGATGGCTTTAACGAGGCGATCATGGCGGATCCGATCCATCAATGGACGGCAGCCGAAGCGCTCACCTATGCGTATGATTTGCCGCCGCTGTTTGCACCGGACGAAGCCTACAGCTATTCCAACACCAATTTCCTGCTGATGCAGATGATTCTGGAGAAGGCATCGGGCAAGCCGCTGTATACGCTGGTGCGCGAACGCATTCTCGACCCCTTGAAGCTCAAAAACACCTATACGCAGGTGAAAGAGGATACTTTGCCGGGGGCGATTGTGTTTGGCTATGAGGATATTGATGGCGATAGCACGATTGATGAGGTGTCGCGCATCAATGATGGCAATGGCCTGGGCGATGGGGCGCTCGTCGCGACGACGGCGGATGTAACGGCCTTCTATAGGGTGCTGCTGCAAGACAAGACGCTGCTGTCACCTGCTGCCATGAAAGACCTGATGACGTTTCAGGACGATGGCGAGGGCGATCAATACAGCCTGGCATTGGCGAAATGGGAGATGACCGGCTATGGTACGGCCATCGGGCATTCCGGCGCTGTGAGCGGTTTCGTCAGCGAGGGTTTTTATCTGCCGGAGTATCAGACGATTGTCGTTGTGCTCTCGGCGACTGCGGATGGTGTTCCCGACGAAATTGCAAGCGCGGCGGTGCAGGCGATTCTGGGCGGCGGGGAATAGACGCCTCTCATACATGACTACCTCACCTCAGCGATCAATAGAAATATTTATGGTGGTTTGTAGGGACAAGGCCCGCCTTGTCCACAATTTCGGACAAGGCGGGCCTTGTCCCTACGGAATATCGTTGTGGCGCGACCCTCGGCAGGCATCATTGTGGTAAGTTTAACTGTCTAATTTCGGAGGCCTTTATGACCCAGGATGCTTCGCTCTCGCCATCGGCTCTGAGCCAGAACTACGAAAACTATCTTGTCCCGGCGCTCTTTTTGCCCTGGGCGCAGGTACTCATCGAGCACGCCAATCCGCAGGTCGGGGATCGCGTGTTGGATGTGGCGTGCGGCACGGGTATTGTGGCGCGGCAGATTGCCCGCCGCCTGGGGGAGCAGGGGCATGTGGCCGCGCTTGACCTGAACCCGGCGATGCTGGCCGCTGCTCACACCCTGGCTGAGTCGGAAAACGCCGTGATTGAGTGGCGTGAAGGCAGCGCCCTCGATATCCCGTTTGCCGATCAAAGCTTTGATCTGGTGGTGTGCCAACAGGGAGTGCAATTTTTCCCCGATCAACTCCAGGCGCTGCGTGAGATGCATCGCGTCCTGGAGCAGCCGGGCCGCGTGGTCATCAGCGTCAATCTGTCGCTGGAGCATAATCCCGTCTACCGCGTCTTCAATGAGATTTTTGTGCGGCATATGGGGATGCCCAGTCTGGCGGCTCCGTTTGCCTTTGGCGATGAGAACAAGCTGACTCTGCTGCTGGCATCGGCGGGTTTTCAGCATATTGTGGTGGAGCGGCTTGTGCTGCCAGCGAATTTTCCCTCCGTCGATCTGTTCATCGAAGCCACCATCCTCGGCTCAGCGGCGGTTGTGCCTGCGTTTGCCCAACTCAACGCTGCCGAACGGAGTGCTCTGATGAAGAATGTCAGAGGTGAGATGCAGGAGGTACTCGCTCCGTATGTTCAGGCTGATCAGACGGTCAATTTTCCGGTGACGGTGGCGATGGGACGTGCTGAGGCGGAATAGAGTGGTTGTGAGGTACTGATACATCAATAGAATCAAAAAGGGACGCATAACCGCGTCCCTTTTGTGTGCTTAGCGCCCCACCACCTGCGGCCAGCGCACGAGGATTGCGCTGCTGAGGAGGCCGCCCACCACGCCGTAGATCGCAATCGCCTGGCCTGTGCCGATGATGGTGGCGAGGCCGCCCAGGACTAACGCGCCAAACGGGGCCAGACCGAGTAGCGCCAGCGAATACAGGCTGAGGATGCGCCCGCGAAATTGATCCGGCACAGCCATCTGGACGCTGGTATTGAGGCTGATCATCTGCAAAACCAGGAACATGCCCATGAACAGGCTCATCACACTGGCAAGCGAGGTGGTTGTCTGGGCGGCAAAAATCGTCGTAGCGATAGCGGATAAACCTGTGGCAACGGCAATCAGCCGCCCGTAGCCCAGGCGTCCGGCCAATCCGCTGACACTCACGCCTGCGATGACTGAGCCAATCCCCAGCGTCATACTCATCATGGCGTAGGCTTCTTTGGGCGAATGCAGGATCACATCGGCGAAGGCGGGCATAATCTGCATGACAGGCACGAAGAAGAACCCAACCAGCGACGCCAGCAGCAGCAGCGGGGCAATCAGCACATCGGCACGGGCAAAGCGCATTCCCTCTTTCAACTGGTCGAGGACGGACGTGCTATCGATTTTGCGCTTGGTATAGGGAACCTCCATAAAATACAGGCTGATGATCACCGCTACAAATGACAGCCCATTGATCAGAAAGCACGCCGCAGGCCCAAACTTCACCAGCGCAACCCCGGCAGCAGTTGGCCCCAGGACACGGCCCGCGCTGTTTAAGAGCGAACCGAGAGCGATGCCGCTTTTCATATCATCGTGGCCCGCGACTTCAACCACCAGCGTGAGACGGGCGGGCATATCGAAGGCGTTGGTCACGCCGAGCAGGAAGGCCAGTGTCACAATCTGCCACACCTGAACAGTGCCGGAAAAGGTCAGCGCGGCGAGGATGAACGCCAGAAGCATCTGTACCGTCTGCGAGATGATCATCAGGGTGCGACGCGGCATCCGCTCTACGATGACGCCCGCATACGGGGAGAGAAAGAGCATCGGCAGGCCCGCCGCGCACGCCACTAGCCCCAACCAGAATTCCGATTTGGTCAGGCTGAAGACGAGAAAGCCCTGGGCTACATTTTGCATCCATGTGCCGGAGATGGAGATGAACTGGCCGCCAAAGTAGAGGCGAAAATTGGGATTGCGAAGGGCTTTAAAGGTACTTTGCTGTTTGCGTTTCTCAGGGACTGAGAGAACCGAGTCCGTTTGCGTCAGTGTTGCCATGAACAGTATCTATCCTTACAGTACGATTTATTCAGCCAGTATATCTGTATCCGCTGCGGTAATGGGGTCTTGCACCGCCAGAACACGCCTGAGCGCCAGCAGGGTGTAATGCACATGTTCGCGCTCATCAGGTGTGAGCTGTTCGATAAAGGGCAGCAGCACATTGACGATCTGCTCCTGAGAGCGGTTGAACTGCGTGCGACCTTCGTCGGTGATGTGCAGCAGCGACTGCCGCCGATCTTTGGGATCAGGCTCACGCATCACCCATCTGCGTGCCACCATCCCCTGCACCAATTCGCTGGCGGCTTGCAAGCTGACGCGCCGCTTGCGGGCCAGGGCGCTCATGGTGATGGGCGCATCCAGCAGGAAGGCCAGGACGCGAATCTGGGTCATGGTGCGATCATCCCCGTTTTCACCGCGCAGTTCACGCCCGATCAAGCGATTGAGGGTGGGCAGAACGAAAAGAAATTCGCGCGAAATGAATTCGGATGGAAGGGTCGACATCGTATCCTCAGATGATTATCAGGAGCCATGATTATCAGGATACTTGATGATTATTATATGTCAATCACAGGAAGAGAAGAATTGGCAAAAGAGATGAGAGGGATCAGGAATTTTTATAGGAGGAGTGGACGTGAGGGGTCAAAGAAGCAGATGTCTTATTCTGTCCGTTGTGTGGCCCAATGTGTCCTTGCTCTGCCACCTCATCATCGCCTATGCTGATACTGCGAACGATCAAGATGCATAAGGATAAATTTTTCATGGCGAACAAGCGCAACGTGGCAATTCTGGTGTTTGACGATGTGGAAGTGCTCGATTTTGCCGGGCCGTATGAGGTGTTCAATGTGGCGCGGGAACTCATCGCGCCCGAACCATTTTACGTTTATACGGTGGCGATGGTGGATCGCATCGTGCAGGGGCGCGGCAATTTTGCGGTGCAACCCCATTTCACCATCGACAACTGCCCGCAGCCCGATCTGCTGCTGATCCCCGGCGGCAATGGCACACGACCTCTGCTCAAGCATGATCGGCTCATCGCCTGGATCAAAGAGCAGTCCACGCGGGTTGAGGTCTTGATGTCGGTGTGTACCGGGGCGCTGCTGCTGGCGAAGGCGGGCCTGCTGGAAAATCTCACGGCCACGACGCATCATGGCGCATTTGGCGAATTGGCGGCGATCTGTCCGACAACGACGATCATTCAGGATCAGCGCTTTGTCGATCACGGCCACATCATGACGAGCGGCGGTGTGTCAGCGGGGATTGATATGGCGCTGTATCTGGTCGAGCGCCTGTTAGGACCAGAGGCCAAAGCGCCTGTGGTGACCGAGATGGAGTATCAGTGGCATTTGAAGGTGGATGAGGTGCGATAGGGAAAAGAGGGCACGGCATACCGTGCCCCTACAGGTGTCATGTTAGAACAAAAGGTTACACCGTCATGCCCAGCTTGAGCACAATCTTGATACAGCCGGCCTTATGTCGCACCATTATTTCCCATAGTGATAAAAAACACGCAATAATGCATCGATAAAGCATTTACAATCGAACGGATTCAGTCCATTTGCTCTCTCAATGGCACTCGTCTTCCTCAAATGATTGGTCGTATCATCCAGGTGACAGATATTTGCTCCACAGGGGTTAAGGATTGAGTATCGAATAACTTCTGCATCTACTTCTGTAGTCCAGCGTATCAAATCAAACAAATGCTTGTGTTATTTAACTCCTGTTCCTAAGCTGTTTATA
>DAOTUR010000640.1:0-7046 GCA_034436915.1 Anaerolineae bacterium | reverse complement strand
CCGATTCGATGAGAAAACATGATTCAAAACGTTGCTCAAATGCCTGCCTTTCCTTATCATGTAAGCAGAGAGACCAGTGCGTGGACGACCCACGCATGTTGTACACCACTCAGTTTAGGAGCGAAGAATGCGAAATCGAGTCCTGTTCATGATAGGTTTGCTTCTCCTATCCCTGACCGTTCCGACATGGGCGCAGTTGAACGATGAGGGCACACTCTTCACCTTTCAAAATGGCCTGGCCCTGACAATCCCGGATGGCTGGAAGGTGGCTCAGACCGACAACGCCGAGAAAGACGCTGTGTCGCTCGACGATGGTCGCACGGGCCTACGGGTGCTGCTCTATTACCCGGATACGCTTGTCCAGGCCAATATCACGACACCGGCAGATGTGATTGCGGATCAATACAACACGATTTACAAGATCGATATCACAAATAGCGATGTTGAAGATGTGACGGTGGGGACGGTGAACGGTGGGCGCTATGCCAGCACTGTGACCACCGATAAGGATGAGTTTGATCAGGTGGCGTATGCCTTTATGCTGCCCGATGGCTATGCCCTGCTCGGCCTGATCTACCCGATGAAGGGCAGCGGCCTGCGTTCCACCAGCGAAGAGGACGCCAAAGCTATCCTTGAGAGCGTTCTGGCCGGGGCCGCCACTTTGCCCTCAGATGGGAGCGTCAAGCCAGGGGACATCGATTTGACGCCGATTGGCCCCAACAACGGCGACTCAGACACCACCAGCGATAACGCCGCTACACCCACGCCCGCAGATGTAACCGAGCACGAATTCGGTTATATGACGACGCTGACTCTGCCCGAAGGCTGGAGCTTTGAGGACTCGTCAGCGGATTCGTTGATCAGCGATGGCAAGACAAAAATCGAATTTGCCTTCTATACGCCGCATCGGGCAGGCTTGAAAGGCCGCAGCCCTGAAGACCTGCTGATCGAATATTTCAAAACGGTGAATAACGCCAAGAATAATCCTGTCGATCTTGACAAGGTACAGCCCACCACCATCGCGGGTGTGGATGCGGTGAGCTATAAGACGACCTACAGCCCCGACAGTGATACCCAGTATGATCTGACGGCTGTGTCTGTGATTCTGCCGAACGAAGCGGGCATTGTGGCCGCGATTTATCCGGCGAATGGCGATCAACTGGAAAGTGAGTTCAAGGCGCTGTCCGTCATCGAAGATTTTGTCTCCGTGCAGCCCGCCGTGCTCGAAACGATTGATCTGGGCTATGCCGTGACGTTCAATGTGCCGCGTGGCTGGGCGGTCTTCAGCAAGAAGACCGATGCCAGCGATCTGGACAATGGCGCGACATCGCTGAGCCTTCAGTCCTACTATCCGTCCTCGGTTGAGAGCAATAACCTCAAGTCTGCGGCGGATGTGCTGGGCTACTACATGCAGAATATCTATCCCGATGTGCCATTCGATGTGCGTGATGCCGAATCGATCAAGTTGGGGCGGTTGAAGGCGGCGCGTTTCAGCTACGACGCCAAAACCCAGGACTCCACCTACCCGCGTGTGGTGGTGGCGGTGCTGTTGGATGATGGGCAGCGCGGACTGGTGGCCGATATTATCCCGGTGCAGGGGGCGCGGTTGGTGGGCGAAGAGGAGACGTTGAAAATCTTCCAGGATATGGTCGCGCAGATCGACAATATGCCGACGACCTTTGAATTTGTCGATGGCTCAGTCTTCGATTTTCCGACGGTCTGGAATTACTACTCCTCGACGGACAACTACTTCGTCAATATGGACAACAACCTGATTGATCTGTCGCTGGATATGTTTACGCCCAAAGAACTTGATGGCAAGGCCGCAACGCCGCGTGAACTGATCGAGTTTTACTGGGGCGAGGCCATCGCCGACACGGATATCAAGCAGACAGAGAGCGGCGGCGTGACTGGCGTGCGCTTTGAGACCACTCGTCAGGACAATGCAGGGGTCGATTATCAAGCCTACTACTATGCCTTCATGCTATCCAACGGCTACGGCCTGATTGTGTCGACTCATGCGTATGTGGCGGGTGATTTCAATGAGCGCGATGTCATGCGCGTGATTGATCCATTCGTGGGAGAGAATCGCTAGGGTTTGACCCCCTCACCTCCCAACCTCCTCGCCCACAAGGTAATCATTCACCTCTCCGTGCGACAAAGGCCCTCGTAGGGGCGCGATATATCGCGCCCTGCTGGTTTGTAGGGGATTTAGCGTTGGGCAGGATATATCCTGCCCCTACAAACCCGCGATTCTCATGGATAGGTGAATCATTACCCCACAAGGAGCGAGGAGGAGCAGGACACGTCACCAGAGTGCAGCACACCTACCATCCTCACTCACTGCGCTGTTGCAGGGCGTGGGCTTCTTCTTCGATGAGTTCGAGGGCGGCGGTGATGGTGGGATCGGGGCGGGCGCGGCGATCTAACGGGAACTGGGCGGCACTAATCAGGCGCGGGGCGTCTGTGAGATCGATATGGGCATAGCCGACATGATCAGCCAGCGGCGCTAAAAACAGTACGCCATCCGTCAGATGCGTCACCTCAGCGGGCGAGAGCACAATGCACAGGCGCAGCGCAGGCGTGGGCGTGCTGCTGACGAGGATCGTCTCATCACTGAGGCCTGCCACGTTGTAACGCCAGATGTGCTGTGCATCGATCAGCCCCAGCGTGACCACCCCTTTAAGCTTGAAGCGGCTGGCTTCGGGCATCCCTGTCACATCCACCGCATGATAGCCCATGACATCAAACGCCATCGGCATGGAGCGCCCGTGTGTGGCGGCGCAGTGCCATATCTGCGGCTGACATGCCTCGCCCAGATGCAGGCGCAGCGCTTTCATGCCCTGCTGCTGCTCGATCTGCTGTAAGGCGCTGTAGACACGCGGCAAACGCGCAAACTCGCCATCGAGGGCGTGCGTGTACAGGATGTGAAGTGTCGTCAGCATCGCAGACATGGGCTAATTGTTTGAGAAGCGGTGGACAGCCCGCAAGAGTTCGACAATATCGAGCGGCTTGGGCAGGAACATGGTTGCGCCCATATCCAGCACGAGGTCTTTGGCGTCATGCCATGCCGAGGTGACGATGATGGGCGTTTCGGTCTTCAATTCCTGGCGCACATGGGTGATGAGATTCTGGCCCGGTTCACCCGGCAGCCGCAAATCCAGGATGATGACATCGGGCGTGATGGCCTGCAAACAGTTACGGGCCTGTGCAATCGTGCGGGCTTCGAGGATGGGCGATTTGATGCCGAGGCCCTTGATGCCCGTTGCTATCATCATGCGGATGGTGCTGTTGTCTTCGACAATTAAAATTCCCGCCACGTCCGAACTCCCTATTGTCAAATATTTCGCCTTATTCAATACCTTCGCCAATTTTGAAAACACAGCCAAATCTGTCTTTTTGAAGCAAATTTGAACGTAATGATTCAGCTATCCATGCGACAAAGGCCGTTGTAGGGGCGCGATCTAAACCTTCGGTGGCTTCGCTCGCGCCCTGATGATTTGTAGGAGATTCAACGTGGGCAGGATGTATCCTGCCCCTACAAACCCACGATTCTCACGGATAGGTGAATGATTACATTTGAACCCAAAACTTGGCTTATAAAAGGTCACAAAGTGCCAAATTTTGGCGAAAACCCTGCTTTTCTAGGTACTCTGAATTTTGGCGAAGGTATTGTTATTATAAGGCCGTTTCTGGTTTGGAGGGTGTAAAGGGGCTACTAAAAATGTCCGCCCTGTTGATGATGTACAAAGGAGCTATGAGAGAGGCAGGAGCGAATAATGATAGATACGGTGGTTTGTAGGGACATGACATGTCATGTCCAAGCACGCCATGTCCCTACAAATCGTTTGTTTTGATCCGTAGGGGCAGGATGCATCCTGCCCTTACTATGACCCGCTGACAACCCGATTTAGTGCCGCATGAAGCCGCGCAAAATCGTCTGGAGGATGCCGCCGTTCTTGTAGTATTCTACCTCAACGGGCGAGTTCAGACGGGCGACGGCTGTGAAGACTTTTTTGCTGCCTTCTGCATCCGTCGCCGTGATCTGAAGCTTCTCCATCGGCTGGATGCCTTCCGAAATCGGAATGTCGAATGTCTCCATCCCTGTCAGGCCGAGCGTGGTCCAGCCCTGGCCCGATTCAAACGTCAGCGGCAGCACGCCCATCATCACCAGATTGCTGCGATGAATGCGCTCGAAGCTCTCCGCGATGACGGCCTTCACGCCGAGCAGGAATGTGCCTTTGGCGGCCCAGTCGCGGCTTGATCCCATGCCGTAATCCTTGCCCGCCAGGATGACCAGCGGAATGCCATGCTGGATATACTTCTGGCCTGCATCATAGAAGGCCATCGTCTCCATCGTCGGCAGGAAGTAGGTGATGTTGCCTTCGCTGTTGGCGACGAGCTTGTTCCGCAGGCGCACATTGGCGAACGTGCCGCGTGTCATGATGCGATCATTGCCGCGCCGTGTGCCGTAGGTGTTGAAATCTTTCTTCTCCACACCCAGACCGTTGAGATAGTGTCCCGCCGGGCTGTCTTCGGCAATATCGCCCGCCGGGGAGATATGATCGGTTGTCACTGAGTCGCCGAACATGCCCAGAGCACGCGCACTGACGATGGGGAAGACCGTCTTGGCTTCGGGCGACATATTCTGGAAGAAGGGCGGCTCCTGGATATAGCTGCTCTTGTCATTCCAGCGGTAGACGGCCTCGCCTGTGGACGGGATTTCGTTCCACATCGGGTTGCCCGTGTAGACATTGGCGTACTGGCGGTCATACATCTCCGGGTTGATGTGGTGCTGGATCGTATCGAGGATTTCCTTCTGGGTCGGCCAGACATCCTTCAAATACACCGCTTCACCGTTCGGGTCGATGCCAATCGGATCATTCATCAGATCGACATCCACCGTCCCTGCCAGCGCATACGCCACGACCAGCGCCGGGGATGCCAGATAGTTGGCGCGGATTTCCGGGTTGATACGGCCTGAGAAATTGCGATTGCCGCTCAGGACGCTGGTGGCGACCAGATCGCCCTCATGGATGGCCTGTGTCACGGCGGCGGGCAGCGGGCCGCTGTTGCCGATGCAGGTGGTGCAGCCGTAGCCGACGGTGTGGAAGCCGAGCGCTTCCAGATACGGCGTCAGGCCCGCCGAGTCGAGATATTCGGTGACGACTTTGGAGCCGGGGGCGAGGCTGGTCTTGACATACGATCTGACATTCAGGCCGCGTTCAACGGCTTTTTTCGCTACAAGGCCCGCGCTGATCATGGCCGATGGGTTGCTGGTGTTGGTGCAGCTTGTGATGGCCGCAATCACCACCGCGCCGTGATGCAGTTCCATACTGCTGCCATTGTCGCGGATGATGGCGGTTGATTTGAGCTGCTCATCCTTGAGATCAAACCCGGACGGGCCAACGGGCGCACGCAGGGCCTGGGTGAAGGCTTCTTTCATGTTACGCAGCAGAATACGATCCTGCGGACGCGACGGGCCAGCCATGCTCGGCTCGACGGTGCTCAGGTCAAACTGCACAACTTCGTTATAGAGCGGGTCGGCCATGTCGTCGGTGCGGAAGAGGCCCTGCTCTTTGGAGTAGCGTTCCACCATATCGATCACGGCCTGGTCGCGGCCTGTACGCCACAGGAAGCTCAACGCCTCCTGATCGATGGGGAAGAAGCCCATCGTCGCGCCATATTCGGGGGCCATATTCGCAATGGTGGCGCGATCCGGCAAAGAGATCGTGCTCAGGCCAGGGCCGAAGAACTCGACAAACTTATCGACCACGCCCTTTTGACGCAGCATCTGGGTGATGACCAGCACCAGATCTGTCGCGGTTGTGCCTTCACGCAGCGCACCCGTGAGCTTGAAGCCGATGACTTCCGGCATGAGCATATAAATCGGCTGACCGAGCATGGCGGCTTCGGCTTCAATGCCGCCCACGCCCCAGCCCACGACGCCCAGACTGTTGATCATGGTGGTGTGACTGTCTGTGCCGACGACGGTATCTGGCAGCACGACTTTGCCACCCTGGGGGTCGTCGTACATCTGCACGACCTTCGCCAGATATTCCAGATTCACCTGATGCACAATGCCTGTGGCCGGGGGAACAACCTTGAAGTTATCGAAGGCTTTCTGCGCCCAGTGCAAAAACTCATAGCGTTCGCGGTTGCGGCCAAACTCGATGACCGAGTTACGCGCCACAGCATCGCTGCGACCAAACACATCCACCTGCACCGAATGATCAATGACCAGATCAACAGGCACAATCGGATTGATGCGGGACGGATCGCCGTTCAAGCGCACCATCGCGCTGCGGAGCGCCGCCAGATCCACCGCGCAGGCCACACCTGTGAAGTCCTGCAAAATCACGCGGGCGGGCTTGAACGGAATTTCGATGGCCTTGTAATTGGTGGCATCCCAACTGGCGATATTGCGGACATCCTGCTCTGTGACCTGCATCCCATCAACATGACGGAGAGCATTCTCCAGCATGATCTTGATGCTGAAAGGCAGCGATTCGATATTGCCGATGCCCTGCTCAATCAGTTTGCTCAGGCGATAAATCACGGCCTCACCACTGCCCGTATCAAACGTGCCGCGTGCGCCAAATGAATCGAGTCGTTCACTCATAGCGAAAATCCTTTTTCTAATATTCCTCTGCGCTGGATGTCAGGCGGTTGAGAGCCGCCTCGTACTGCAATAAGCGAGGTTTAGCGTCCGATTGTAACCCAATCCTGCTGCAAAAGGCAGACACCTGCGCCGCTTGACATCTCGTGTGAGAAGATGAGTTCGTATGCGTTTATGATACTCCTGAGACGAGCGCTCACAAAGAGGGTGCAAAGTATGAGGTTATCAATAAAATTGATAGTGAATATTTGTCTGCTCACCTGAACCCTACCCCGGCCCTCCCCACTTCGTAGGGAGGGAGAAGAAGGCGGTGACATACTCCCCACACCTAAAGGCGGGGGCATCTGCCGTAAACGCCGGAGGCTTGGCTTACGCCAAGACTTCCACCGACTGAGACAGTATGAGATGATGCCCCATCTCATAGACG
>DAOTUR010000639.1:0-5074 GCA_034436915.1 Anaerolineae bacterium | reverse complement strand
TAAACGGCGGCACATTCTCCATGCGCCAGACCACTGTGCGGCGGTCTGCGTCCAGCGCAATCAGCGTGTTGTCTGGGCCAGGGAACAGCAGCCAGCCCCAGGCCACAGCGGGCGCACCTGTGAATTTCGCGTCGATCTGCCAGCCCTCGCCCAATTTGCCCGCTTGCAGATCGAGGAGAGGCTGCACATGTCCATCGGCAAACACCACCAACTGCTTGCCCTGATACCCCAGCAGTGCCACCGACGGATCGATGAACAGACGCCACAAGATACGACCATCGGGCAGCAAACGGCGCAGGATCGTACCGCTGGAATCCAGATACAGCAGGCTGTTATCACTCAGCAGCAGCGGCGGCGCAATCAACCCCTGGCGCGATGTGGCGTGTCCATCCATATGCGTGACATGCCACGCCTGCCAATCGTTGAGCCACGCCCGCCAATTGGTGACAACTCGTGAGGCAGGCAGTAAACCAAGCGTATAGGGATTCTCACGGGTGTAGCCTGCGCCGGGCGTATCGCCACCCTCGCTGCGAAGCTCGATATGCACATGCGGCGCAGGACGCACGTCCTCAACGGTGACGCCGATGATCTGCCCACTCGTGACGCAGGCGAGGCGCGAGGGAAACGGGGCGGCGGGTGAGGACGCCAAGTGTCCATACAGGCTGTAGAGCGTCGTACCATCGGGCATTTTGTGCTCCAGGATGATCACACCGCCATCCACGCCCCACGCCTTCTCATTGGCATAGGTCACGCGCCCATTTGCCATCGCCTGTACGGGCTGATTGGCGCTGGAGCCGCGCCCGCCATACCAATCTTCGCCGCTGTGATACTGGCCCAGATGACGCGGATTCGGCGCAGCAAACCCCTGTACCAGATGGAAGACCGTTTGATCGACAGGAAAGACGACTTGCTCCACAGGCAAGCAATCACTCTGGGCGCGGCTGATGCCGCTGGCCCACAGGCATATGATCAAGACAAGACAAAAACGAAGGCGCATCAGGCATCCTCAATCGACAACAGCAGATGATGCCGCTATTTGACGCTGAAATGCGATTTTCTGCAATTCGCAGCCTGTTGTGGGTTTTCATATAGATCGATCAAAGAGGAGGAAGGATGCCCGCCACGTCCGCCCCGACGAGGAGATCAGACATGACAGGATGCAGCAGGGGCTTCGACAATGTACCAGCCTCGGCCTTTCTCAATGAGAAAGTTGGTGGCTGTATAGCCGTGTGCAAATGCGGCCTGAATTGCCTCACGCAGATGCGTTTGCCACAGGAGAAGCAGAGCGGGATTGCTGCGGCGCAAAATCGAGCTGTGGAGCGGCAGTTCAATCGCATAAGCCGGTTCATCCCATGCGACAGCTATAGAGACAGGCTGATCCCGCTCATCGCGTTCGACCACAAACCGCCCCAGCACGGAGGGTCTGGGCAACTGACCTTCGGCAAGCATCTGGACATACGGCGAATCGAGCATCCATGTTGCCACGAGGCGATCACTCGGCAGTGTGACCGCCGCTGTATTCAGGGCATCGCGCATCAGCCCATAGCAGTTGGGTTCGTAGTGACGTGCGATGGCCCCCAACTGGCGCAAATTGAATTTGGCATTCCCCGGTTGCAGCGGATCGAATGTCCAGCCCATGCGCGTGCAGCCCTGGGCCAGCGCCCATGTGCGCTGCTGCTGCTTGATCTGGAAGCCAATCCCCTGCGATTGATACTGCGGATGGACAGCGGCGATATGCGACCAGAGCTGCAACACACCCTCGTCATAGCCAAAGAACGCCGCTGAAAACCCGATGAGCGTCTCGCTCTCATACGCACCGAGCACATGCCCGCCATGATGGGCCAATGCAATCAACAGCGAACCAGGCACAGCATCCCGCGCCTCCATGCCCCACACCAGGATTTCAAGATCAACCACCGCCTCCATCTCGGCGGGGGTATGCAGTGCGCGGTATTCAATCATCGGATCCGCCAACTCTCTAAATTGCTGTGTAAGTTGATATAGAGCAACCATGCCGCCGCCGTCATTTCGCCGTAGCTGTTATGACGCACCCTCTGCGCCAACTGCGCGGCGGACAGACCCTGCGTCAGCGCGACAGTCTCACGGCGCGTCTGCTCAAAGATCGACTTGAGATCATCCCACGAGGTGTTGCGCGGTGGACGATACAGGTCATATTCATCATCGCGGAAAGGCGCACCCTGCACCACCTGAATCCGCATCTGCGACCACTTCTCAATGCCGATGATATGCGTCACTACGCGATGATTCTGCTCGGTCTGAGGCGCATGCTGGAAGCGCATCGTCAGCTCACGCCCACTTCGTTCCAGCATGTCCGTCAATTGCGTAGCGGTTTTGGCCGCGCCCTGCCGCTCAAAGACGTATCGTCCGACTGTCCTGCGAATAACATCCATCTCTTGCCCTCAATCGCCTACCTTATCCATACTCTACATGTGAAGATAACAGATTTTACGCAAACGGGAGTAGCCTTTACGGGCAGAATACAATCTTCTCATGATAAGGCGTTATATAAAGTAATCTTCTGGCGGGCCAGCGCCACGCCCTCCCACAGCGCCGCCGTCGCCTGCGGTGGCATGATGGTGTGAACGGCAGGCGGGAGTGCGGCCAGAAGCGCCTCATCCGTCGCAATCGGGACGAACTCCGCCGCGTGCGCCTCCTCCAATACATTGAGCGACGTGGCACTGTCCGGGGCTGTCACCCGTTCATACCACGCCTCATCATGGATGAGCAGCAGCATACTCAACTCAGGCCGCAGCGTCAGCAGATTGAGCGAAATCCCCGTGAGATACAGCCCAGCATCACCGCGTGCCATCATCTCATGCAGATGCACCAGCGCCGGATGCGATTGAAAATAATCGATGCGCTCAGGATGACGTTCTTCGGGCATAGCGAACAATTCTTCCAGCCATTCGCGCTCAATGTGATGACGCAGGCTCCATTCGCCCGCCTGCACCACGTCGCCCATCGGCTGAAAGATGAAGGCAGGCAGCAAATGGTAAAAACCTGGATCGGTGGCGCTTTTGCCGCTTCGCCGCCCCAACAGCGCCGCATACGCCCCACCCCGCTTGCACACCGTCAGGCACGCTCCGCCGATGGCTGCACTGCGCCCACGCCCGCTCTTCATGGCGATGGCCGGGCTGATCTTGCGATGATAGAGCGAACGCGCAGACAGACGGATATACAATTCGCTGGCGGCATCGCGCAGTTCGCGTTCCAGGGCGGCACAGGTCGCCAGCATATCGAAGTAATGGCCCAGGGTGGCATCAATTTTGAGCGGATTGCGTTTGAGATTTTTCAGGGTGAAGGTCGTTCCGTTATAGAGCGTGCTCACTGAATTCTGGATCGTGCTCAGGTAGCCATAATCGTAAATCGGGAACTCAGACGGACTTTCATCAAACCAGCGCCCCAGAACGCTGTCAACATTGTCCTGCTGCTCTGGCGCAGCCGGATACCACAGCAGCGGATGCATCACGCCCGCTGCTGTGTAATACGGCTGCGGATAATACACCCGCAAATGATGTGTCATCGTGTCATAGTGTGTGGCCGCGTCCATCCAGAAGTATCCTTGTCTCACTGTCTGCATGTGATATTACAAAATACTCACCCCTAAAATTTGCCTTTTATACTGCATCTCACAAAAACCAAATATTGGCTTATACTTTTTGAAAAGGCTGATGTAACGTTTTGAATTTTTTAATGGCCTTATAGCATTTCTTTCGTTAAAGTAGAGGGATGTGATTATTGAGGTGCTCAATGCCTCCGGTTATTCGGCAGCAGGTCTGGACAGATGCACAGCTCAAAAGTATGGGCTTTGTGCAGTATGAACGTTACAAGCAGCTTGTGATGGCGCGGCGTCTGCCCGCTTCAGAGGCCCCAAAGAAGATTTTCACCTCGTGGGGCGACATGCTGACCGCACAAGCAGGCTATGTCATCTGCTATACCGCTGGCGAGGTCTTGCACACTACCCTGGATGAGTATGAGCACTGGCCGGTTGAGCCGCAAATCTTCCGCCAGACCTACCGCGCCTGGAAAGATACCAATTGGCATCCCACGCCCACCGAGGCGCATTTGTTCAATGTCGGCTGCCGCCCCTGCTACAAGCAGGCCAGCGTGTGGGCGCGTTATCTGACTGAGGACACCTTCATCCAGAGTCTGGAACATCCCAATCCGGTGCGCGTGGAAAAAGGCCATATCCTGACCATCGGTGCCCAGGGCGAGCCGTATGCCATGAGCCTCGACTCCTTCCAGGAACGCTATTATGACCCGGATGCCCCACAAAACGAAGGTCAGACAGGCGAAGGCGGCTTTCGCGGGATTGTGTCGCGCTTGGTGCAGTTCTTGCGTCGGGCTGAGGTGTAAAGAGTTAACCCCTCACCTCCATCAGGACGGCCCAATGACATCAACATTCTCAGAATGGTTTTTGTAGGGGCGCAGCACGGTTTGGCCTGCCGTATTTTCGTTTGAAGTGGGATTATCGTAGGGGCGACCCATGGGTCGCCCCATATGCACCAATTTAAGACAATCCATGCTTTTAAGGACATTGCTCGCCGCGTTGTCGCAGGCTAAAGCCCTTCGCCTACAGTGACAAAGCCCCATGAATGGGGCTACAAACCCGCCGGCTCCCGCGCCATAAGCCCCGTTTACGGGGCTTCGTACTCCCTAGACAGACGGCTTTAGCCTCTGATGAGAGCGGATGCCGCGTGCTGATCAGAGGCCACATATCCTTAAGTTGGTGTACATGGGGCGACCCATGGGTCACCCCTACAAAAACGCTGTGACCTATTGAGAACCTATGGAATGACGTGAAAATCACGACCATGTCATCGTGTATACCTACCAGCACCCTATCATGCCAGATACTCAAAAGGGCGCAGCACGCTGCGCCCCTACGATTGAACGTCGGCTACGAAAAACCCATCCTTAGAAAAAGAGCGAGGGCGTGACATACTCCCCACACCTAAAGGCGGGGGCATCTGCCGTAAACGCCGGAGGCTTGGCTTACGCCAAGACTTCCACCGACTGAGACAGTATGAGATGATGCCCCATCTCATAGACG
>DAOTUR010000638.1:0-4971 GCA_034436915.1 Anaerolineae bacterium | reverse complement strand
CGTCTATGAGATGGGGCATCATCTCATACTGTCTCAGTCGGTGGAAGTCTTGGCGTAAGCCAAGCCTCCGGCGTTTACGGCAGATGCCCCCGCCTTTAGGTGTGGGGAGTATGTCACGGAGCCTCTAAAAATGAAACATGATCTTGATGGGCTGATGGAACGGCGCGGGTTGGATGCGTTCGTGGTGACGGGCGGCGAAGAATACAGCGTGATTCGGGATTATCTGGGCAATGGGGCGCATATCTCAGGCGGTTATATCCTCAAGAAACGCGGCGAGGCTCCTCATCTGTATGTCAATCCGATGGAGATTGAAGAAGGCAAAAAAAGCGGCCTCAATACGCAGACGTATTACGAACTGGGCTATGCCGATCTGCTGCGCGACGCGGGTGGTGATTATGACAAAGCCACGATTGCGCTGTGGGAGCGGATGCTGCACGCCATCGGCGTGGAGGGCGGGCGCGTGGGCATCTATGGCGTCGGCGCGATCCATGTCTATCTCAATCTGGTGGGCCAGCTGCGCGAGACGTATCCGCAGTATGAGTTTGTAGGCGAAACCGGTTTGACGCTGTTCGATGAGGCCATGCAGACCAAAGACGCTGATGAACTGGTGCGGATGCGCCGTGTGGCTGAGGGCACAAATGAGGTCGTGGCGGCCACCTGGGATTTCATCGCCAGCTATGCTCTGTCTGCCGATGAAACCGTCGTCAAGCCTGATGGCACGCCGCTGACGATTGGCGAGGTGCGGCGCTTCTTCATGCGCGAATTGGCCTCCATCGGACTGGAAGACACTGGGACGATCTTTGCCCAGGGGCGCGATGGCGGCTTTCCGCACAGTCGCGGCGAAGATTCGCAGGCGCTCAAGGCGGGACAGGCCATCGTCTTCGATATTTTCCCGCGTGAGCGCGGCGGTGGCTATCACCATGATATGACGCGCACATGGTCAATCGGCTATGCCACGCCTGACGTGCAAAAAGCCTATGATGAGGTGATGGAAGCGTTTGATATCGCGGTTGAAACCTTCCACGTGGGCGATAAAGCGGGCAATCTGCAACTGGCAGTGCTGGATTACCTGGAGGGCAAAGGCCACAAAACCCAGCGCTCGCACCCCGGCACAATGGACGGTTATGTCCACAGCCTGGGGCATGGCCTGGGCTTGCAGATTCATGAGCGCCCCAGCATGTCGCACACGCGCATGGATGATATTTTGCAGGCGGGCAACTGTGTCACGATTGAGCCGGGCGTGTATTATCCCGCTGCGGGCTACGGCGTGCGCGTGGAAGACACCTTCTATGTGACGGAGCAGGGCGAACTGCTCTCGCTGACGCCGTTTAAGAAGGATTTGGTGATTCCGATGGGCCAGAAGGCTTAACGTATCTTTGCCGTTAGACAGATTAATATTGAAGGGGGTCGGATAAGCTTCGACCCTCTTTTTGTCTCTGCGATCTGCCACAGTATGCTGCTGTAGGGAGTCCTGTATATCTCGTCGCTTGCTCATCAGTGTTGTCTTGCTCCTGTCTCTCAGCCTCTGTGTGGGCCTGACATACGCCCAGGATGCCATCCCTTCCCCGACGCCTGCCCAATCTGGATCAGCGCGCAGTTGATCACGGTGCAGGTGTTTGCGACGATGCAGATGTTCTAAATGCACCCCGGCCCCTTTTCAGAGGTAGGTTTTTTCGCAACCGAAGCAACACACATCAAATGTGTTATTCAATTGTAGGGGCGCGATATATCGCGCCCTGTTGGGAGATTATGAAGGGCAGTGACATACTCCCCACGCCTAAAGGCGGGGGCGTCTGCCGTGAACGCCGGATGCCGTGCTTAACGCAGGGACTTCTACCGACTGAGACAGTATGAGATGATGCCCCATCTCATAGACGAGTCTGTCAGAAAAAGTGGTTTGTGCTCCTACGCCTTATATCCCCATGCCTAAAGGCAGGGGCTTTACGGCGCTTCTTCGGTAATCATTCACCTATCCGTGAGAATCGTGGGTTTGTAGGGGCACGATGTATCGTGCCCTGGTGATTTGTAGGGGATTTGGCGTGGGCGCGATGCATCGCGCCCCATGCGTACCAACTTAAGCAAATTTCCCTTCGCCCGCTGCATTTTTGCCCTGTCGTCAGGGGTTGAAAACCCCCGCCTCCCCTTTTGCGGGACTGAAAGTCCCGCTCTGAGCCACCTCTGCCCTCTGTTTCTGCGGGGTTTTCAACCCTGCATGGATAGGTGAATGATTATGGAGGGCACGATATATCGTGCCCCTACGATTTGGAAAGGGCCGAAGAGGAGGTTGGGAGGTGAGGGGGTAGCGCCTAACGGCCTCTCAATTGTTTTCGTGAGAATTTTCACGCAAAGGGGCGAACTGGTATATAATGAGAGTATCCCCTTTCTAGAGATGATAGGATGCCTCTCAATGTCGGTGTTTGGAACAACCGCGCAGCCCCTTCGGGTGGCGATTATCGGAGCAGGGCCGGCGGGCTTTTACGCGGCGGAACATCTGCTCAAGCAAAAAATTATCACGATTGAAGTTGATCTGTATGATCGCCTCCCGACCCCGTTTGGCCTGGTGCGCGGTGGTGTTGCGCCTGATCATCAAAAAATCAAATCCGTCACGGCTATCTATGACAAGACCGCCAAAAATCCGGCCTTCCGTTTCTTTGGCAATGTGACCTTTGGCCGCGATCTCACGCTGAGTGATGTGCAGCAGCACTACAACGCGGTCATCTTCACCGTCGGCGCACAGACCGATAAGCGTCTGGGCATCCCCGGTGAAGACCTGCCGGAAAGCCATGCCGCCACCGAATTTGTCGGCTGGTACAACGGCCATCCCGATTATCGCCATTTGAAATTCGATCTGTCGCAGGAACGTGTGGCGATCATCGGCGTGGGCAACGTGGCGATGGACGTGGCGCGGATTCTCGCTCGTTCACAGGCCGAACTGGACGCGACGGATATTGCGCCCTATGCCCAGGAAGAACTCGCCAAAAGCAAAATCCGCGAGATTTACATCCTGGGGCGGCGCGGCCCGGCACAGGCCGCCTTCACCAACCCGGAGATCAAAGAGTTGGGCGAGATGCAGGACGCCGATGTGATCGTTGCGCCGAGTGAAGTCGTGCTCGATGCCGCCAGCGCCGCCTATCTCGCCTCACCGCAGGCCGAGCGCAGTGAGATTCGCAATGTCGAGATTTTGCGCGAGTACACCACGCGCACGCCTGCGGGCAAACCCAAACAGCTCATCTTCCGCTTCCTCGCGTCGCCCACTGAAATCCTGGGGACAGAGCAGGTTGAGGGCCTCAAAATCGTCAAGAATGAGATGGTGCAGGCGGATAACGGCGAGATTCGCCCGCGTGCCACCGATCAGATCGAAGTGCTGCCCGTCGGCCTCGTCTTCCGTTCCGTCGGCTATTACGGCGTGGCGCTGCCCGATGTGCCGTTCGATGCCAAAAAAGGCGTCATCCCCAATACGATGGGCCGCGTGCAGGCCCAGTCGGGCGGCGATATCGTCGTCGGCGAGTATGTCGCGGGCTGGATCAAGCGCGGGCCGTCGGGTGTGATCGGCACGAACAAGCAGGATGCTGTCGAAACCGCCAATCTGCTCATCGCGGATGCCGAGGCCGGGCAGATGTGGCAGCCTGCCACACCGCAGCCAGAGATTATCAGCGCCCTGCTGCGTGAACGCGGTGTGCGCGTTGTCACCTATGCCGATTGGCAGTGCCTGGATGATCTGGAAGAGGCCAAAGCGCAGGGGACAGCCCGCCCGCGTGTCAAGTTCACCGAGGTTGAGGCGATGCTGGCGGCGCTGGATGAATAATCTTTGTCGTGACACCCACGCCTAGCGCTGACTAACTTACCCCTCCCTCAATCCCTCCACTGCGTGGAGAGGGATTGAGGGAGAGGTTTGGCGTGGAGGGCCTCTCTTTTTGGACACGGCAGGCCGTGTCCCTACTGAATAATGGATTCGACGCGATTGCCCTATTACTCCACCATCACAATGATGACAGATAGCGCACGACGGTTTGTAGGGACATGACATGTCATGTCCGACCCGATGGACATGGCGTGCGAGGACATGGCGTGCGAGGACATTCATTATTCCTCATAATCATTGTGGCGAGGTGCTACACTCTCCCATGGGGATATGAGCAGCCCTGTTTGAATCTCATCCCATCAGCAACCGTAAGCCGACGATGAGAAATCCGATCAGGGCCAGCGACCCGCACAGGCGCGAGACATACGGCTTGAGCCACTCAGGAAAGAGAATATCCGCAATATAATCATCGCCCGTCTTGTCGCCCAATCTTTGCGCCACTTTTGTGAGCGGGCAGCGCTGCCCATTGGCGACAAAGACAACGATCTCAGCGACGACGAGGCCAACAGCGATCACAAGCGCAGGCCCGCGCACATTGAACAGGCCGCTGTAAAGGATATACAGGATTGCAACGCTCTCGACGATAAACACGAGGCTGTGAAACAATTTGATCAGAAAGATGACCATGTAAGGCTCCCATCTTTCGCCCATCGGGGCTACTCAACAGAAGGCTATTATCTCAAAGAGATCATCTTCTGATGTCATCAATTGGGGGTGTCGTCTGTCAATTTAGGGGATGTTGATGAATACATCTCTTGGGCGTAGCCCCCTGATCGGTGTACAGAATGGCGTGATTTGGCCTGCCGTATCTTCGTTTGAGGTGGGATTATCGTAGGGGCGCGATGCATCGCGCCCCATATGCACCAACTTAAGGATTTTGTGCTCATTGTGGGCCAAAGTGTGCGTCTTCACCCACCTCATCACGCGGCCAAAGCGCTTGCGCCAGGGACTGAAAGTCCCTGTCTTCCGTGTTGCGGGGTTGAAAACCCTGCCGAAACACGCCCCAAAAGATGGTTTGAGCGGGACTTTCAGTCCCGCAAAAGGCAAGGCAGGGGTTTTCAACCCCTGACGACAGGACAAAAACGAGGCGGACGACGGATGATTTGCTT
>DAOTUR010000637.1:0-15125 GCA_034436915.1 Anaerolineae bacterium | reverse complement strand
CGTCTATGAGATGGGGCATCATCTCATACTGTCTCAGTCGGTGGAAGTTTTGGCGTAAGCCAAGCCTCCGGCGTTTACGGCAGATGCCCCCGCCTTTAGGTGTGGGGAGTATGTCACGCCGAGACGTTTTGCAGTGTGAGTACCCGTGCGCCCAGGCCCGCAATCTGCTTGATGAGACGATCCGCATAGGTGACGCCAAAATTGTACTCACGCGGTGCGCCTGTGGCATCAAACACATACGTCGTCGGCAGCGTCATCACGTTCCAATGCGCCGCCGCGTCGGGCTGCTCCGTCACATCGACGGTGATGATTTGCACCTGATCGCCAAAGGCCAGCTTGACCTTTTCCAGGGCGGGGCGCTGCGTGGTGCGGCACGGCCCGCAGGTGGGCGATGTGAAATACAAAATCAGAAACTTCCCTGGCTCTTTCCCCTCCAGGCCGGGGAGCACTGCGCTGGCTTTGCTCAGTTGGAACATGATGAAGAGGCGGTACAGCACATATGCGGCTGCGATCAGCACAAGGGTGATGAGCAAACGTTCAATCATGCGAGGCCCCCTGGCGAGGACGCATACCGGGCAGCGTATTGGCGGGCGGCGCTTTGACGAAGCCCGGTACACCCAGACGATTGAGCCAGTAATAGACGAAGCAGCCCGCGCAAAAGCCTGCAAACAGATTGATCGCCGCCAATGCCACGACCAGCCATGTCAGCGCCCAACCGAGCACCATGCTCCCGCTGGCGAGCGCTAGAAATGCCAGGAGCAGAACGACAGCGCCGAAGCCCTGGGCGAAGCGGTGCGGTTCGGGATTGTCGCGTTCAATATCCGGCTTGACGATATTGGCGGGTTGCAGGATATATTTGTACAGCGGCTTAAAGCCAGGGACGCCGAGGAGTGTGCCAATCGCCATAACCAGACACGTACACAAGACCAGTCCTGTCATACCGAGAACAAACGCCAGAATGAGGAGAGTGATGATAGCGGCTTGATTCACACGGAGCGCATTGAGGTCAATACGCGGCAGGTCTGCGGCTTGGATGGTCATGGCTACAATTCCTTGATTAATGGCACATAAGGCATGTGTGCCCTGCGATGGATGATTCCGTATGGAACCTACTGTATAGAGTATCCCAGACGCGGGAATATTACCGAAAAAGCACCGTAAAGCCCCTGCCTTCAGGCCTGGGGATATAAGGCGTAGGAGCACAAACCACTTTTTCTGATAGACTCGTATACGAGATGGGGCATCATCTCATACTGTCTCAGTCGGTGGAAGTCTTGGTGTAAGCCAAGCCTCCGGCGTTTACAGCAGATGCCCCCGCCTCTAGGTGTGGGGAGTATGTCACATCCCGGAATTCTATTTGCTCATACATTGATGAGAATCAAAAAGGGGCGGCCTGCAACTGCATTAAAGGCGAGGAATATGCGTGAGTTCTTGACACGCTTCTTGAAGAGAATCTGGAGCATTTTGGTCGAGAGGTGTGCTTTTTTTGCAATTATCAGCGAGTGCTTCCACATTGTCTTTGCAATCGCTTTCCCTGGGGAGTTTGGAATATGGAGTCACTTCGTTGACCGAATCTCCATCTAAAAAATGTATCCAGGTTTCGATGTTGCGCCTGGGAATGATGATACTGATGCGTTCGTCGGGTTGTGGGAGTGAGAGACCCGCATCACGAATAGCGCTATTGATTTCTTGGCGCTGCTCGTCTGTGGTAGACACATCCGCATCAATAATTGCAAAGAGCGCAATCTCTATATGATTACAATATCGACGATAGGCTGCGATTTCTAAGGGCAGACTTTTGCGTACAAATTGCTCTCCTGACCCTTTCCCCTGTGGATATGGGACAACTCTGATCCTGCGGCGATGGATTCTATAATATGTTTCTATAAATGTCGTTGCAAACACCTCGTGCTGTCTGTCTTCACACAAGAGAACGATAGTTGTATATTGCTGACTCATGAATGAAACCAATCACGGGCGATCAGTTCAGAGATTGGTAAGCCTGTTTGGTCAGATTGTGTCGCAATGCGTTCGACCCGTGTTGGTGTTAAATTACTTCGCTCAAACCAATAGCCGACCTGTTCGTGCGAAGGCATCAGCAAATAATTGATCGTCTCTGGATGGTGAGAGATCAGAATCGCCTGCATCTCACCATCATTGCAGCGCTCGTATAAAGCGCTGATCCAGGGCTGTACTTCGCGCAGGGCAATAAAATTATCAGGTTCATCAATGAAAATCATTACATTTTTCATGTCTTCATGTTCTGGAAGGTTGAGAAGGGTATACAGGATAATCAGCATCCTTTGACCGTCGGAAAGCTCATCCAAAGAATATTGGATTTTTTTCTTTCCATCCGCTTTGAAACGCAATGATAATTCTTTTGTCACTGTTTCTAGGAAAAAAGAATCAAATTCAGGGATGATTTCTGTCAAATCATCCATTAACCTCTTAGCGAAGCCGCCATCTTGTTGCAGATAACGATACCATCCCACATAATTATCGACAGTTACTTGAGGATAAGAGCTTTCTTCCCTAACTGACATATACCAAGGTAGTGGATGAATAATAATCCAATTTGCGATTTGTCTCTTAAAATAGGTTAGCGAATCATCGCGGTCTGGCATAGTCGCTATAGCTGAGTTTTGCGATCTAGAAGGATATGTTGTGCCGAGCGTTCCATCACCATTATAAAGTTGAATTGTGCCCTCTCGAAACTCTAATAGCTTTCTGTTATCGATTAATAAAGTTTCTTCTTTGATTCTGACGGATTGTGACCCTTGCCGACCTAATTTCTCGTCAGAAACATGTTCTAATATTAAATTGTACTTATAGGTTCCTTTTTCTGTTTCAAGCATAAATTCGATGGTTTGAGTTGGTTGTGTTTGCCAACGAGTCAGTGTGTTGAAAAATATGCTAACATTAGATTGATTTATAAGAAGAGTACGGACATTGTATAGAACATCAAAAACACTTGTTTTTCCAGTGCCATTCTTGCCGAGGAGTAAATTAAGGCTGTTAAATTCTATTTTGAAGTTCACCAAACTGCGGTAGTTATCGACATAGAGGCTCTTGAGCATAAGACACATCCTTCACTAAAAGATTCATTATAGCGAGGGGAAGCATATACGCAAAAAGGGGCGGCTTGCGCCACCCCTTTTGTGTATGAGTTGTGTCTGGGAGAGAAGCGACTAGAAGTCGCCGCCCATGCCACCCATGCCGCCGCCGCCACCACCGCCGCCACCTTTTTCGGGTTCCGGTACATCAGTGATCAGGGCTTCGGTGGTGAGGATCATCGCCGCGATGCTGGCCGCATTTTCAACCGCGCCGCGTGTCACTTTGGCCGGATCAGGAATGCCTGCCGTGATCATGTCGACATATTCGCCGGTCATGACGTTGTAGCCAATGCGATGATTGTTCTGTTCTTTCTGCTGACGACGCACGGTGTCGATGATGACAGCGCCATCTTCGCCTGCGTTCTGGGCGATCTTACGCATCGGCTGTTCGAGAGCGCGGCGCATAATCGTGACGCCTGTCTGCTCGTCTTCGTTCGCCATCTTGATATCGGCCAGCGATGCCACTGCGTTGACCAGAGCGACGCCGCCGCCAGGGACGATGCCTTCTTCAACAGCGGCGCGGGTGGCGCTCAAGGCGTCTTCCACGCGATGCTTCTTTTCTTTCAGTTCGGTCTCGGTGGCGGCACCGACGCGGATGACAGCAACGCCACCGCTGAGTTTCGCCAGACGTTCCTGGAGTTTTTCTTTGTCATAATCGCTGGTGCTGCCATCGATTTCCGCACGAATTTCCTTGATGCGGCCCGCGATGCGATCTTTTTCACCCGCGCCGTCGATGATGACGGTGTTTTCTTTGGTGCTGACGATTTTCGCCGCCCGGCCCAGATCCTGGAGCGTGACGGTTTCCAGCTTGCGGCCTGTGTCTTCGCTGATGACGGTGCCGCCCGTGAGGATGGCAATATCACCCATCATGGCCTTACGACGATCACCAAAGCCAGGGGCCTTGATCGCCAGCACATTGAGGATGCCGCGCAGCTTGTTGAGCACGAGGGTCGCCAGTGCTTCGCCATCAATATCTTCGGCGACGATGACGAGTTCACGCTTGCCAATTTGCATCAGTTTTTCCAGCACAGGCACAATGTCCTGGGCCGCGCTGATCTTCTTTTCGTAGATCAACACATAGGGTTCGCTGATGACGGCTTCCATGCCATCCGGGTTGGTGATGAAGTAGGCGCTGATGTAGCCGCGATCAAACTGCATCCCTTCCACGTATTCGGTTTCAAATTCGAGACCGCGTGATTCTTCAACCGTGACCACACCGTCCTTGCCGACTTTGTCCATGACTTCCGCGATCAGATTGCCGATTTCGCTGTCCTGAGCGGACACGCTGGCGACCTGGGCAATTTCGTCTTTGGTGTCAATGGGAGTGGCCTGCTCAAGAATGTTCTTGGTGATGGCGTGTACTGCCGCCATGATGCCTCTCTTGATCAGCATCGGGTTCGCGCCCGCTGCCACGTTCTTCAGACCTTCGGTAACAATGGCCTGGGCCAACACGGTGGCGGTGGTTGTGCCGTCGCCCGCGATGTCATTGGTCTTGGTGGCAGCTTCCTTCAGAAGCTGTGCGCCCATGTTCTCATACGGGTCTTCGAGTTCGATTTCTTTCGCCACTGTGACACCATCATGGGTGACAGTCGGTGCGCCGAACTTCTTATCAATCGCCACGTTGCGACCCTTGGGGCCGAGGGTGGTGCTGACAGCGTTGGCGACTTTATCGACGCCAGCTTGCAGTTTGCGGCGTGCTTCATCGCGGAAAATGAGTTGTTTTGCCATTGGTCTGTGTCTCCAGAAATTTCGTGTGTTTCAATCGGTCGAAGCGAGAAGAAGAAATTAATCGAGGATACCCAGAATGTCAGCTTCTTTCATGATGAGCAGCTTCTTGCCCTCCATCTTGATTTCCGTGCCCGCGTACTTGGCGAACAGCACTTTGTCACCGACCTGAACATCGAGTTCGATCAGTTTGCCACTGTCATCACGGCGGCCTTTGCCAGCGGCGATGACGGTGCCCTGCTGGGGCTTCTCTTTGGCTGTTTCCGGCAGAAACAGGCCCGATGCGGTCATATCTTCTTGTTCGGTGGGTTCGACAACGACGCGATCCCCAAGAGGACGGATGTTAACCATGTGATTTTTCTCCTACGTTGAGCGTGAAGGCATATCCATGCGTGCGAACCAAACCATTTTACAACGTTTTGGCACTCACACTATGAGACTGCTAAATTTCATGTCCGTAGGATAGCATAGGGAGGATGAAACGTCAATATTTTTAGCACACTTCTTATGCGGCTGATAAAAGAGGGTTAATGAGGGAGAGAAAAATAGGGTGACGCAAAGAGCACATCATAAGGGATGCTCAGATTTTCTCTGATGCGCGACTTTGATGTTACAATAGAATGCATGAGCGATGATAAAGTATAGGGAAGGGTGAAACAATATGGATAAAAATCGACTCTATTATGGGGATAACCTCGATATTTTACGGAATCGGGAATATTTCCCAAATGAGTTTGTAGATTTGATCTATCTTGATCCGCCTTTCAACAGTAGTCGAAATTACAATCAACTGTTCAAAGACGAGTCCGGGAGTCATTCCGATGCCCAAATCAAAGTATTTGACGATACATGGCATTGGGGGCCAGAAGCCGAAGAAACATATGCTGATCTTGTTGAGAATGCATCAGAACAATTGAGTTCGACGATCATAGCATTACGTCGTATTGTGGGGACAAATCCTATGATGGCCTATTTAGTGATGATGGCCGTTCGTCTTGAACAGCTCCATCGTGTGCTTAAACCTACAGGAAGCTTGTATCTTCATTGTGATCCCACAGCAAGCCACTACCTGAAAATTATTCTCGATACACTCTTCGGGGTAGATGCTTTCTTGTCAGAAATTATCTGGAAACGCACAAGCGCTCACAATTCGGCTAAACGTCCAGGCCCAGTCCACGACACAATATTGATGTACAGCAAGAGCAAAAGATATACCTGGAACAAACAGTTTAGCACCTATGATGAGGATTACATCCAAAAATTTTATCGCCACGAGGATGAAAGAGGTCGTCTTTATCGCCATTCTGATTTGACTGGCGCAGGAATAAGACACGGGGAAACAGGGAAGCCCTGGAAGGGCATCGATGTTACTTTGCGTGGTCGTCATTGGATGAAGCCTCCATCGGAACTTGATGTGCTTGAACTCGAAGGCCGCATTTTATGGCCGAAGAAGGGCGCTATGCCTGTTTATAAGCGCTATTTAGATGAGATGAAGGGTGTTCTTCTTCAAGATGTATGGACAGATATTGCTCCTCTAGGCGCTCATGAAAAAGAACGGCTGGGCTATCCAACTCAAAAGCCTGAGTCACTTCTAGAACGTATTATTGCGGCAAGTAGCAATCCTGGCGATGTTGTTCTCGATCCATTTTGTGGTTGTGGTACAACAATAGCAGCGGCCCAGAAGTTGGATCGTCAGTGGATTGGAATTGACATCACACATTTGAGCGTCACTTTACAAAAAGCACGCCTGAAAGACTCTTTCCCTGATGCTGAATATGAGGTCGTAGGCGAACCAAAAGATGTGGCTTCTGCTCACTTGCTGGCTCAAGATGATCGTTATCAATTCCAGTGGTGGGCGCTTTCACTTCTGAAAGCAAAACCTGTGGGTGGCGATGCAGACAATCGCAAAGGCAAAAAAGGGAAAGATAGAGGCATAGATGGTGTTATCGATTTTCCGGCGGATGACAAAAACAATTCGCAGAGAGTCCTGATACAAGTTAAATCAGGAAAGGTAAAAAGCGGTGATATTCGTGATCTTATTGGGGTCTTAGATCGTGAGAAAGCAGCAATAGGTGTTTTCATCACTCTCGAGTCGCCAAGCAAAGATATGATTACTGAAGCCCTGAGCGCAGGTTTTTATACATCTGACTACTGGGAAAATCGCTATCCACGTCTTCAAATTCTCACTGTGAAAGAGATTTTTGCAGGAAAAGCGGTTGAAATGCCGCCGCGCCGCAATATGTTTAAACAAGCCCCGCGTATCAAAAAGACACCAACAAAAGGTACTTTGGGTGGTGGATTTAATCCGGGTACAGGCAGTAAGCTGATGAGTAAAAAAGAAGGTTCAGGACAAAAGATTTTACTTTAACTATTGTCAGGGCGATTCTCGGAATTGCCTGTTCCTTTCACCTCTCAAAGACAGTCCAAGCCCAAATCAAGCGCGATGATGACAGTGGGTTTACACATCTTATGATTTTTGATAACACTTTTTGCCTAGACTATAGACATGAAAGAGCCTGTCTCTACTGAGGGATTTTGGGAGGATTCGCATGAAACATCTATCTCAGCTTGTTGTGCTATTCGCTGTGCTGCTCGTCACGCTGACCGCCTGCAACCGCGAGATTTCCGTCTCCACCGATGGCACGTCGCTCTCAATCACCGTGAGCGAGAGTGCGATCAACAGTGCGTGGCGCGTCACGGCCACTCGTTTGCGCCTGGACAATATCGCGGTGGATCTCCAGCCCGGTCAAGCAGTCATCACGGCGACATTGACGCCTGTGCGCGGCGGGTCGTATCCGGCGCGGGTGGTCGCCTCCCCCACTGTCAGCAATGGCATCGTCATCTGGAGCCTGTCCAGCGCGACGGTCAACGGCGTGGCGGCCAATGCGGATCAATTGGCTGATCTGAATGAGACGCTTCTCAACTCGTGGAACAATTATGCCAGCGCCCACTATGGCGCACGCCGTGTGACAGCGGTCACCATCACCGATACGGATATCACCTATACCTTGTCGCGTTAAGACGAATATCCATTGTGGGGCGGACGCGGCGGGCCTCGTCTCTCCAATAGGGACAAACGACAACAGGCGTCACAGCCAGTTATTTATTATACCTTTATATTAGGAAGGTAAATTTTATTCCGTTTGGTGATACACTGTCTGTGGGATGAAATAACCTTCAATCATAATAAGGGATCGCTATGAAACACGCATCACGCCTCGTTATTTTTCTTCTCTGCCTCATGCTCGGCATTGCGGTGGTTCCGGCGCTGGCCTCCACTACTGTCACTGTCACCGAAACTCAGATCAACACCCTGTACACGGGAATCGTCATTCCGACGACAAATTACAACGTGAGCAATATCAGCGCTGATTTGCAGCCCGGTAAGGTCGTGATCTCGGCGAGCATCACCCCAAAAATCGGCGGCGCGACTGCCATTGGCAAACTGACGCTCAAGCCCATCGTGAGCGGCGGCAAGGTGAAATGGTCGATTGTGAGTGCCACGTTGAACGGTGCGCCCGCCACAGGCTCCCAGATGACACAGCTCAACACCATGATCGTGAGCTACTGGACGATGTTTATGAACCTGTACTATAGTGGCAAGACCGTCAGTTCGGTCACGATCAGCGCGACAACCATCAGCGCCGTGATCAACTAATTGGTTCTGTTGTACCCCTCCCCGACCCCTCTCCCACAAGGGGCGAGGGGCTTTTATGACCACACGTCGTGTTGAACGCTGTGCATTTATGTAGGGGTTTGGCGTGCCAAACCCAGGGGCACGGCACGCCGTGCCCCTACAAGAGTTGTGATGAATATTTCGATTTTTACTGAATTACGATTTGATGCAATCGCCCTAATCCGTCTCCCCTCGCCCCTTGTGGGAGAGGGGTCACGCTGTCCGCTTCAAGCGCCACGAATCAAGAATGAGTTGCAGCGCGGTGAGCATGGTGCGATTGGTCGCGTCGCTGTCGGCGGTATAGAGTTCCAGCACCGCCACGCCTTTGCCCTCCGCACGAAAGAACACATCAATCTGCCCCGGTTGCAAATCGCCAACCGCCTGCGTCATGCGATAGCTGCGGCGCACGGTGCCATCGGGCGCTTTGGCCTCATCGACCAATGTGTACTCTTTTTGAGGAGCATAATATTGATCGATGTAATCCTTCTGGCTGAGATCGCTCACGGCCAGTGACGCCCGCGCCACCAGATCATCCGTCTGCCAGACATGATACTGGCGCTGGGCATCGGACTGATCGACGAAGGAGGCATTCAGCGGCATCCACTCCTGCGGGATCGACAGGCTGTAGTTGGGCTGATCGACCATGACCGCGCTGCGGAACGGCGTGGGCGCGGCATTGGGATTGACGGTGGGGACGATATCGCTATCCGGCGATTGGCGCAGCAGCAGGGCCGCCCCGGTGATGACGATGAGAAGCACAGCCACGACGGGCAGCAGCAGCCACAGTGCTCGTGGGCGATTGGAGATGTCCGTCGTCCCCGTACTCTGGCGGCCTGTATCGCCTGTGAGCACCGACGGAATCGGTGTACCGCCAACAGCATCGCCGATCATGGTGCGGCTGTCAGCCATCTCAGCCCGTACATTCTGCGTCGGAATGTTGGTCTGCGGGTTGGTGCGCGGGCGAGCGGTAGACAGCGGCCCAAGATCGCGGGCCACCGGGCTTGTCGATGAGCCGCCGTGAATCGCGGCACTCAGGGCGCTTGCCATCTGCCCAGCGGAGGAGTAGCGATCATCGGGATTTTTGGCCGTCGCTTTATCGACCACATCCTGCACCGCGCCGGGAATATCCTGGCGAAAGTCATAGATGGGCGGCATGGCTTCATTGATATGCATGAGCAGCAGGCCCATCGGCGTTTCGGCCTGGAAGGGTTCGCGGCCCGTGATCAGCTCGAACAGCACAACGCCCATCGAGTAGATATCGGCGCGGCCATCGATATTGAGGCCGTGTGCCTGCTCCGGTGACATATAGGCGGGCGTGCCGATGATGGCGCTGCCTGTCAGATTGCTGCCCATGACGCGGGCGATGCCAAAATCGCTCAGATAGGCGTTGCCTGCCTCATCCAGCATGATATTGCCGGGCTTGAGATCGCGGTGAATCACGCTCTGCTGATGCGCGTAATCGAGCGCCTGACACACCTGCATGAAAGGCTTTTCGATCTCGGTCAGTTCAATCGTGCCGCGCCGAATGCGCTGCGCGAGGCTGCCGCCGCCCAGATAGCGCATGGCGATATACGGCACACCCTCGGCCTGACCATAATCGTAGATGGGCAGGATGTGCGGGTGTTCCAGATGCGAGATCACGGCGACTTCGCGCTCAAAGCGTTCGAGGAAGCCCGGATCATGCATAAAATGCGGCGGCAGCACCTTGATCGCAATCTTGCGATTCATGGAGGTCTGCATAGCGCTGTAGACGGTTGCCATGCCGCCGCGTCCAATTTCTTCCAGGATGGTGTACGGGCCGATTTGCTTGCCGATGAGGTTTGACATAGGCTAATCTCGTTTGGGATATCGTGCTTCTATTATTGCCTGAATCAGGCGGACGCGCACGAAGGTTTAGAAGTTATAACGAGGATGAGGGCCAGAAGTTCCGCATCAATACCGAGTATAATCGATGTAAGGTTGGCAAAAGACAAGGCGAGACTCGTGCATAAAATCGGTTGGCTGGTGTGGATCGTCCTTCTCGTCGTGATTCCGTCGCTCTCCGCCCAGACTGAGACGCCTGCGACGCCCACCCGCCGCGCCCCGGCCACCTTCGCTGTCCCAACAGCCGCACCGAGCGTGACGCCGCGTGCGCCCGCCACCTTTGCCGCCCCAACGACGCCTACCACAATTGCGCCCTCCGTCCTCCCGACAACATCCGTCCCCACCCCACTCGCCACATCGACAATCCCCGTCTTTGATGTGCCTTCGGGCAGCTATGAAGGCCAGATCAATGCCGATACGCCCTCGGTGCGCTATCGTCTCACGCTGCAAGCAGGCCAGATTATCACGCTGACGATGAAGACCACATCCGGCGATCTCGATCCGTTTTTGCTGCTGTTTGATGACAGCGAAACTCTGCTCGACAGCAACGATGATGTGACGCCCGGAGATCGCACGGCGCAGATCGTCTTGACCGTCCCCATCGCAGGCCGCTATCTCGTGGAGGCCAGCCGCTTCAATCAGGCGGACAATGCCGGGCGCGGGACATATCTGCTGACGATTGGCGTGGCTGGAGAAGGCAGCGTTGTCGAGCCGAACGATCCGCTCAGTTCGCCACCGCCCTTCACCGTCGATTACAAGCTGCTTGAGTACGAGCAGTTTGGCACAAGCCGCTTCGATGAGGTGAATAAAACCGTCTACTTCGTGCTTGGCGGGCAAAAAGGCGATTTTGTCAGCCTCACGATCAAGGTGACGAGCGGCGATCTTGTGCCGACAACCGCCATCCTCAACAGCGATCTCACCATCATCAGCCGCGTGTCGCAGCAGACCGAAAAAGAGCTGGTGGTGTATGCCGCGCTGCCACAGACCGGCTGGTATCTGATCGCTGTCGGGCGCACGAGTGGACAAGGGGATTTCATCGCCTTCGCCAACCGCCTCGCTGATTCGATCCTCGAATTGGGCACGCCGATTGAGCGCACCTTCACCCGTGATCGCAACGTCTTCTCGTTCATCTTCACGGCCACCATCGGGGATCGCATCTTTGCCAGCGCCACCGCCGATGCGCCCGATGCTCAACTGGAAGTCTCGATTTTCGATCTCAATCAGAATGCGCTGTCCTCGCGGCAGGCTGAGACGGATCGCGTCCGCATCCCGTCGCTGGTGATTCCGCGCAGTGGGCCGTATATCATCCAGGTGCGCCAGAATGGGACATCCGCCCGCACGACGGTCACGCTGGATGTGCGGCGCATTCCCATCGATCTGACCAAGTTGAGCCTCATTCCCGCCGCCTACAACGAGCGCTATACAGGCACAATCACGACGCAGAAGCCCGTCGATTATTATCGCATCCTGGGCAAGGCGGGCGAACTTGTCACCCTGAGCATGGCGACGAGCGAGGGCCTCGATCCGTATTTGATCCTGACCGATGGCACACTGACCGAACTGACCTTCAATGACAATGTGGGCGTGTCCGGCAATGCGCGGATCACGCAGTTTGCCCTGCCCGCTGATGGCGAATATTTCATCCTGGCGACACGGCGCGGCCTGAGCCGCGGCGACACCCAGGGCGCATATACGCTCGATGTCACGGTGGGCGAAATTGCCTTGCAGAAAGGGGCCTTCACGGTGACGCTGCGCTGGGAGGGCGAGGCGGATCTAAATCTGTTTGTGAAGCTGCCGGATGGACAAACCGTCTCATGGAGCAACCCGACTGTTGAAAATGGCGCACAACTCCAGATCGACAGCAACACCAACTGCACCACGCCCACCGCGCAGCCTGTGGAGCATATTGTGCGGCCTGGGGCGGATGTGCCAGCGGGCGATTATACGGTCTGGGTGTGGTATCAAAACGTGTGCGGCCCGCGTCCGCCGGTGCATTTTTCGCTCACCATCACGACGAATGGTGAGGATTTGTTGGCGCTGACGTCTGACGAAAGCCCGCTGCTGGCTCCCGATCAGCGCTTTGAGGCGGTGTTTCGGGCAGGCCGCGAGACGGCGGTCATGGTCAATACAGGCACAGTCTCGACGCCTTCGCCGCAGCAGCGGGCCAGCCAGGGCGGAGATACGGCCATCTTCTACGGGCAGGGCCTCACCGGAACGCTCAATGATGAGGTCTTCGCGCAGTTCTATCAATTCCAGGGGCAGGCGGGCGAAACTGTCGTCATGCGTGCTGAGCGGCTCACGGGCGATCTTGATCCGATCCTCGTGCTGCGCGATGTGGCGGATAACAATCTCGCCACGAATGATGATGCGTCTGCCAGCACGAGCAATGCCGAACTGACGTTTACGCTGCCTGCGGCGGGGCGCTATACCATCGCCGTGACGCGCTTTGGCCTGCGCGATGGTACGACACACGGCGATTACCGCGTGACGTTGCAACGGGGCGGATCGTAGGGCATAAGAACACGATATCTTTGTAGGGGCGCAGCGTGCTGCGCCCGCGAGAATCGTACATCCCAAAGGGCGCAGCGTGCTGTACATCTACGCCAATCCCATCTCACATTGAAATGAGATTGGCAGCACTGCTTTATTCTGTACATCTTACAGCGATGGATCGTTCAGCCAGATATCGTTCGAGAACAAGGTTGTGCCCTCTAACAGCAGATTGGTGCTGTAGCCATACGGCAGCTCATACACGTTCAGGCCGCCCTGCTGCGAGATGGGCGGCACAGCCAACCCCGTTTGCAGATTGAAGACCGAGAGCACAGGCTCACACGTCACCTGCTGCGTCTCCTGGCAGATTTCCAGCGCGACCTGCGCCTTGCCGGGGCTGCTGGTCTGCTGCACATACGTCACGCGGATGTGATTCCAGCTCACGAGCGTCTTGCCGTTCTGCTGGTTCGCGCCGGGTGTGATGATCGGCACAGCGGTTGTGTCCTGCAAAATCTCGACCAATGGGCCGCTGCCTGTCGGGGTGGGCGTGGGCGCAGGGCCGTTGCACCAATTGGCATCGCAGAAGGTGAGAGGCAGCTTGCCTTCCAGCGTGGGCAGCGTATTGAAGGCCCGTTCCGTGAGCGATGTCCAGTGGCGGTCGATGAACAGGGCGAAGTTATCGCCGCTGACGAACATCATAGTGGAGCCGTTGAAGTTGCGATACCAGGCGCGGAATTTGGTCTTGCCCGGCATGATGCCCATGTACTGCGTGGCGGCGGCATCCAGATAGGCGAAGGCATAATTGGCCTCGGCCAGATATTTTTCTTCTTCCGCGCTCACCCCCGTCGTATCCGAGACGGGCGGATTCTCGGCCTGATTGTTGGCGGCCACTTCCACCGCCGCGCAAAAATTCGGCGCACTCAGGACGCCCGCATCAGGCGCAAATTGATACTGTGCCGTCACAATCGCCACCAGCGTTTGCACCAGCGGGCTGCACGCCTCCACCTGATTGGTGCTCTGCCACCCACGCGGGCGCGTGGCGGCTTCCAGGGTGGCATCGGCCAGCAGTTCCAGATCGTAGCGCAGATTGCGGGCGCTGGTAGCGGGGTCTTGCGTCAGGGCAGCCACCCAGCCATCGGGCCGCTTGCCCGCGCCAAGCAGGGCGTCGGCCAGCCGTTCCATATCGGCAAAATTATCCGAGGCCAGCGAGGGCGAATTGACATCCTTGTTGAATGTCCAACTGGCCGGACGATTGTTCAAGCCCAGGGTTTCATCGGCCAACCGTTCCAGATCGCCGCGCACCGCCAGCACCAGCCCTGGAACCTGTTCAGGCGCTTGGCCGCTGAGGATCGTGGCGGCCAAGCGATCTTCAATCTCAAAGCCCACCGACTCGCAGTAATTGTTGACGTTGGGCGAGACGGTGGAGGTCTGGTTGTAGAAGAGATTGAGCAGGTAGAGCAGATTCATCGTCGTGCGATCACAGCGATAAAACGAGTCTGCGCCAATCCAGCCATCAGGCCGCAGATTGACGCCAATGAAGATATCGGCGGAAAACTCGAGGTCATGGCGAATATTTCGCAGCAGCAGTTCGATATTGGCTGTCGTTGCGCTTATCCACTCCGGCGGACGTATGCCAGCGCCAAAGACGGCATCGCCAATCAACTCATGATCGAACCAGATATCAGCAATGATGGTGGGGCTGTTGAGATCACCGTTTTGTGTCCATCCTGTCGGGCGCTGCCCACCACCATAGACACGATCCGCCAGCGCTTCCAGATCATTTCGCAGGTTGAGCATGATGGTCTGGAAAGGATTGTTGGCCGTCTGAGGGAGCGCTGCATTGTTTTGATCCTGGGCCATGCCCTGGATGAGCAGCAGGCTCACCACTATAAGTAGCCCCATTGCCTTGAGAATCCGTATCATCGCTGTCGCTTTCCGCCATTGAACGTTTATGCCATGCATTATAGCGCGAGTGAGGGGATCGCACAGGCAGGACGCTGGTCAGGGGTTAGAGAGGCTTTTGTAATACGAGGATATCCTCACGAAAGATATAATTGTGAGAGGTGCTGGTTTTTGCCTGCCACAAGAGGATTTCAGGATTTACATATCCCAGCCGAACGCCAATTTCGCTAAGAATCATCGCCGTTTGATAATGGAATTTGTAATCTCAAAACAGGGTCATCATGCTGTTTTTGAGCCATCGTCTTGATCGTAACGCCCTGTTTGGTCTTTTGTAGGGGCACGATGCATCGTGCCCC
>DAOTUR010000636.1:0-4851 GCA_034436915.1 Anaerolineae bacterium | reverse complement strand
TGACATACTCCCCACACCTAAAGGCGGGGGCATCTGCCGTAAACGCCGGAGGCTTGGCTTACGCCAAGACTTCCACCGACTGAGACAGTATGAGATGATGCCCCATCTCATAGACGAGTATATCAGAAAAAGTGGTTTGTGCTCCTACGCCTTATATCCCCATGCTGAAGGCAGGGGCTTTACGGCGCTTTTTCAGTAACACAGCTTCTTGCTGTGTGTGCCGTGCGTTGACTCAACACTCACCCGACGAAATAACCTTTGCTGCACCGCCAACCCGGGCCACGCGCACATCCACAACACCAGAGAGGTTTTTGAGGGCGGCGCTTACCTGGTCTACGTCTTTTCTAATGCAAAGACAATGCACATTTGGCCCGGCATCCAGCGTATAGCACACCTGCAAGCCATCGGCCCGCCAGTCGCGCACCGCCTGCATAATCGTGAGCGTCGGCGGCAACCAGTAGAACAGCGGCGGGCGGCTCGTCATCATCACCGCGTGCATAAGGTTGCTGTCATGCTCCACAACCGCCGCAAACGTGCCGAAGTCATGATCGAAGATGGCCTGCTTGCAGAGGCGCAGACGTTCGGCGGCTCCTGCAACACGGGCATCCTGCAAATCGCTGGTTCTGGCCGTGCTGTGGCCCTCCTGCGATCCGGTGGCCTTGTGTGCCTCGCTGATAATGGCGATCACATCCACGATATTCCAGGCATCCGACGCGGCAAAGCTCTCGGCATAAGACGTCTCGTGATCCGTCCCCGCATACCACTCAACAAACCCCGCAGGCACAGAACGCGATGCCGATCCCGAACCGAGGCGGGCCAGCGCTGTCAGCTCACGCTCTGACAGGGATATGCCTGCTGCTGCCACCGACGCCACCGTCAGCGCCGCAAATGCTGCCGCGCTGGAGGCAATGCCCGCCCCTGCCGGGAAGTTATTGACGGAAGAGACTGCCGCATGACCCTCTATGCCCAGGCGTGAGCGCAGCGCATCCAGATGATGGGCCACGCGCTGCAAGGGCTTTCCCGTCTGCTCAACCTCATTGAGCACGAGCGTATCGGCAGATTGGCCCCATGTGACGCTCGTCTCGGCATAAAGGCCCTCCAGATTCATACTCAGGGAGCCGTTGACCGGGATGTTGAGATCATCATCGGCCCTCCCCCAGTATTTGATAAATGCGATATTTGCATTTGCAACACCTATTGCTGTCCGATTTTGCATCTGGCTTACACAACGTCCTTTCGATTTAAAATATGACTGATCTGTCCGAGTCGATCTTCTCATCGGACATGATAACGGAATCGAGGGGCGGTTGTAGAGGCCCCTCTTGTCTCTATTCTGTTTTGAGCGCTGTCACAGGCTGCAAACGGGCCGCCCGTAGCGACGGATACAGACCTGCGGCCAGGGCAATCCCCACCGCCAGACACAGCGCAAACAGCATCAACTCCGGCGGGATGATGATCAGGCCGTTCTTGAGCATGGCCGGATCAACCGGAAGGAAAGAGACGCTGCTGCCATTCTGCGAGACAGGCATATTGGCAACGGCCTGATTCACCAGCCGTTGCAGCAGCAGCGACACCCCCACCCCACCGAAGCCACCGCACAAGCCCACCATCGCCGCCTCAAGCAGAAAGATCGTCAGAATGTGATTGTCACTCGCGCCGATGGCCTTCATCAGGCCGATTTCGCGGGTTCGTTCCAGGATCGCCATCGTCATGGTATTCGCCACGCCAAAAGCCGCGACCAGTAGCGCCACGCTGCCCATCCCGCCGAGCATCAGCCGCATGGTGCTGAACAGGCCGTTGATCTGGTTGAGGAAATCGCCAATCCCGCCCGGCTGATAGCCCATTTTGCGGACTTCGCTCACAACATGATCGGTGGCTTCACGGCCTGTTGTGCGAATGATGACCTGCTCATATTGAAAATTCGCCCAATCGGTGGGCTGGCCCAGAATCTCCTCATTCAGCTTGATGACCTGCGTCATGGGCATGAAGCAGGCGTAATCATAATTGCTGCTGCCCATCGCAAAGACGCCACTCACCGCCAGCGGGAGACGCCGTACTCCATCTGCCGTTGACAGTTCGAGTTTGATAGGCTGCTTGAGCAAATCCACTTTCACGGGCTGGTAATCGGTAGATTTGGGATCGTAGAAATTGTCCTGGATGCCCGCGCCGCACACAATTTGATCCTTGCCAATTTCGAGCTGTCCATCCTGCGCGGGAAGCTGGAAATATTTCAGCAGTGCTGGCTCAACGCCCAGGATGGTGGCATAGCCGCTGTATTTGCCCACCATCAGCATCCCACCCTGCAAACTGATGGTGGGGATGACCGCCGCCACGCCATCGATCTTGTAGAAGGCTTTGATGACCGCGTTATTCATCAGGGGGCGGATGACATCGGACGGGCCGTAGTTATAGACCGGGACTTCCGTCAGCGTGCCGCTCGATCCCACGCCGGCTTCCGCAGCCTCCTGCAAGCCAATGGTGAGCGCAATCAGCAGGATGACCGAAGCCGTCCCCACCAGCACACCGCCCGCCGTCATCGCCAGCCGTGCGCGTGCTCGCATCAAATTCATGAAGGCGAGATTGAAGAGTTCCTCAAACATGGATTAACTCCCCAGACCTAGCAGCGCCAGCATCATGCGCCCAAACGTCAGCGGTTCTGTCGGAACAGGCGTTTCCACAACAGGGGTTTCTTCGATGGGCGGTTGTTCAAACGAGGGAGCCGCCGATGCATTCACCGTATAGGTCTCGCGGCGCTCACGAGTCTGGTTCAAATCATCCAGGAAATGAACCACAAGCGTAATCGTCGTGTCGCCTTCGGTGTCGGGCATGATCATCGCGTTAATCGTCGCCTCGTCATCTACAGGCACATTTGCCAGGATACCGCTGGCCCCTTCGCTCACTGTGCCATTGCTGGTCGTGACCTCATAATCGGTCAGACGCACGACTACACCGCTGACATTTTTGATCGTCACCGTCAGAGGCAGCGGTTCGCCGATATATACCTCTGTCGGCAGCGGCGCGGGCAGAATGACTTGCAAGCGCGGCAGAACAACGACGACCAGACTGGCATTCAGCGAGGTTTGCGCCTTCTCGCCCTGGACATCCCGATAATTCAGGCTGATAGGCAGCGAATAGATGCCACTTTTGGTCGTGCCATTGACAATAAAATCCTGCGTCAGATTGACGCTGCCACCTGCTGCCAACGCCTCGACGAACAGCGTGCCGCCGCTGCCCAACGGCGCAAACGTCACGCTCGGTTGAATGGTTGTCGTTGTGCCGCCGCCCGTCCCGCCTGTGCTGTCGCCGCCCGTCGTTGTGCCGCCCGTTGTCTCGACTGTGCCAAAGGCCACCAGAACATTTTTCAGGGCCACGTTGCCAAGATTCTGAACCGTGAAATCGAGGGTGAAGCGCTGCCCCGGCGTCAGAAATTCAGGCCGTTCATCACCGACCTTGACGGTATAATTTTTCAGCAGGATCAGTGGGGCCTGCGTCGCCGCTGTGTGAATATCAAGCGTGATCGATGAGGAGACTTCGACCACATCGGGGCTGCTGCCGCGAAAATAGGTGATCGTCATCGGTTGAAGCTGCATCCCCGCTTTGGCGTCCTGCTTCACGATCAACGGCATATCAACGGCGAGGCTGCCATTCGGGGCCAGATCACCCACCGCCACGCTGTCGCCATTCTCTCCAGGGAGCAAAATGCCATCCTTGCCCACTTTCACCAGCACGCCCCGCGCTGTCTCACTGCCCGTATTTGTGATGAGCAGCGTGACCGTGAGCGAATCGTTGGGCTGTACCGTGCTCGGCACATAGCGGTAGCGGGCAATCGTCACCTGCGCGATGGCCGTAGGAGCCACGACATTGACGCTCAGATTGACGGCGCTGGTGATGACCTCACCGTCAGGACTGCGATAGGTGAGCGTGAAAGGAACGTTGTTTGGGCCGTTAGGCGCATCAAGCGCCGCATCGATGGTGAGTGAGACGCTCACAGCCGCACCAGGAAAGATGTCCGGCAGGGTCGCGCCGGCCTGTCCATTAGCAGGCAAGAACTTACTGCCTGTGGTCAAGGCCACCGACACCCCCAATGCCGCCTGATTACCCCCGTTGACGACCTCAAATGTGAGCGTCACGCTGCTGCCGGGCTTCACGGCGCTGCTGCTGGCGCTGAAATTGCGCGTAATCAACATCGGCTTGCCGGGAATGGCTGTCGGCAGTGCCGGGATAGGCAGCGTGGGAATCGGCGCGGGCGTCTCGGTTGGGAGCGGCACGGGCGTTGCGCCGACAACTCTCAGCAGCGACGCGGCAACGGCCTGCCCCTGGGTTGGATCACTTACTTCCAGGGCATACGTGCCGATGGGGAATGTTTCTGGCACATCAATCAGCAGCGTCGTGCGGTTGACGAACGTCACTTTCATCAGCCCCATGCCCACAAAGCGCACAGTGGTTTGGGCCGTGAAATTGGCCCCAAAAATCGTTACGGAGCGGACCGTACCCGCGATCAATGTTGTCGGTTCAAACGTCGTGACCTGAACCACAATCGGCGTGGGGTCAGCCGTTGCCAACGGCGGGATATCCTGGGCCACTGCCACACCCACGAGTACACACAGGATCAAGAGGAGGAGAAGGCGTTTCATGGTGAGACCGTCCTTGCATTCATGCTGTCCGAGACGATATGTCCGTCTCGCAGTTGGACGACACGATCCGCATATTGGGCGACACTCGGATCATGCGTCACGATGAGGATTGTTTTGCCCTGCTGATCGCACAGGCGGCGCAGGAGATTCATGACAATCGCGCCCGTCTGACTGTCGAGCGCTCCGGTGGGTTCATCGCCCATAATCAGCGCCGGAT
>DAOTUR010000635.1:0-8937 GCA_034436915.1 Anaerolineae bacterium | reverse complement strand
CCTTTATCGATGGCCGTGAAGACGCGCCCTGGCGTTTTAAGGCCCAACTCCTGCATATACAGCGCCACCACTTTTTTATCAACGAGGATCGGGATGTAGGGCTTCTTCTCTTTTGCCATCAGGATGACGATCTCCAGTGTTGTCTCTCAGATCATTGTATCAGAAGTGGTATATAAATAGAATAAGAGATCATAAAGGGTCATTCTGTCGATAGCACGACACACGCGGCCCTTACAGGAGATTTACCCTGCCTTTCCCGCTTTCCTCTATAATCAACCGGAATGACAACAGCCTTACACAAGGACAAGTCTGATGTTCGGAAAAGGTCTTTTTATCAGCGTGGGCCTCGCTCTGACGGTCTCGATGGCCGCCGCGCAGCCCGATCAATGCCCACCCATCATCCAAACGGCGCTGGCACAGGTGGGCAACTCTTGCGCCTCCGCCACACGCAACACCGTCTGCTATGGCAATATCTCGCTCAATGCCGAAGCGCAGTCAGATGTGACGCAGTTTACGTTTGGCACTGTGGGCGATACTATCAATCTTGCGGATCTACGCTCACTGCAAGCCAGCCCACTCGATGAGAAAAATAATCTATGGGGCGTCGCGGTGCTGACGGTACAGGCCAATTTGCCCGATACCCTCCCCGGCCAGAACGTGACGGTGCTCGTTTATGGTGACTCAACGATTGAGCCGCAGTTGTCTGTGACGCTCAATGTCAGCGCCAATGATGTGATCAACGTTCGCCAGACACCGGATACCCAGGCGGCGGTGGTGGGCAAACTGTCTGCCAGCACGACGCTCAAAGCCGATGGTCGCCTGGAAGATAATTCGTGGGTGCGGGTGGCGCTGGAGGATGGGACAATCGGATGGGTCAATACCAGCGTTGCCACGATTGCAGGCGATCTCGCCACGCTCAAAGTTCGCACGCCGGATGATGTAACGCCTTCAGCCAGACAGGGAGCGTTCTACTTCAAAGGCGGGATCGGCACAAATGCCTGCGCCCAACTGCCCGACAGTGGTCTATTGGTGCAGTCGCCCGAAGGCCAGGAGGTTGCGCTGACGATTAATGACGTTGAGATCACCGTCGGGTCAACAGTAGCGATCCGTTTCCTCGATAAGGTTCCCGGAGCCACGCCCGATGATCCCGAACTACCGCATCTTGCCTTCTATGTGCTTGAAGGCGGCATCAAACGGGTGGCGCTCACAGGCGCGACCACGCGGGTTGCAAATCTGCCTACCGTCAAGCAGGGTCTTGTGCTGTATGTGCCGATCAATAAGGAGACCGGGCTGCCCAATGGCAATGCCCCGCTCATCAAGCCCTACGATCAGGATGATATTGATGCGCTCACTGTCCTGACGACAGCCCTACCCCAGAAAATCACCCCGGCTAAATCGATGAGCGCCGAAGAATTTGCCCAGTTGCAAGCCATCGCCATCCAAGCTGGGGCCTGGACATTCAGTCCGAGCACACAGCCAGCCATGTGCCTCGATAATAACAAGCCGCAGGATATCGCGCCGATGCTGGCCCTGCTCTCACAAACGCTGTCCGGCACAATTCGCGTGCTTGGCGCAGGCGACAGCGCAAATACCGTCGATGCTCAGGGCAAACCGACCACCGTGACAGGCGCGGCAGATGGCAGCACCATCGCCTTAAAAGGGGTCAATGTGCCTGTCGATCTCATCATGACGCGCACCGAGCCGGATGTCTTCAGCGGCACGTCAGGCTATGGCGATCTCTCGTTGAAGCTGCTCTCGCCCATGCATGGTGTCTTGCGCGTGGTGACGCCTCTCACAACCTCGACGGGCGAGCAGTTGTGTGCTCAGACCGAAATCTTTTTGATCGGCACGACGGGCCAGTAATTATACGGAGAGAGGCATAGGGTGCTGTGCCTGTCTCAACACAATCGCACGATATCTGCCTTGATAAAAAGACTGCAAAAATGTTCGTCCAGCCCGCCTCACAGCCTTCATAGACGACTCTCCCGCTGAAGGAGTCTGCTATGATGAAAAGAGCTTTCCGGGGAGAAGAGGACGACAATGCGACGTTTACTTGTGACGTTTATAATGGGATTATTATTTATCAGCGGCCTCGTTCAGGCACAAACGCCCTCATCGAATTCAGCCTTAAGCAAATATCCTGCGCGGCAAGACGCCTACGTCAATGATCTCGCCAAAATCTTCTCAGCAAGCGAATACGATACGCTTCGCACTCTGGTGAAATCAATTGCGCCCGATTTTGACCTCACGGTGCTCACCATCGATGGCATTGCGGATTACGATTCGCGGGAGCCATCCATCGAAACATTTTCGACCAACCTTTTCAATCTGTGGGGCGTTGGCAGCCAGGCCAAAAACACGGGCGTTCTGGTTGTGCTGGCGATACAAAACCGCGATATCCGCATTGAGTTGGGCGATGCGTATAAGCGCGATTACGACAGCGAGATGAAGACCGTCATCCAGGAGTATATGATTCCACGCTTCAAACAGGGGAATTATGCTCAGGGCCTGACCAATGGCGTGGCACAGATTTATTATCAGATCAAAGGCACACACCCCGCGATGTCGGGAACTCCCGATCAGCAATCTACTGCCAGTTGGCTGACCTATGCTTAGACGCCGCACCCGTCCACCACAACGTATACCACCTCATCAAACTCTGGTTCATCGTCATCAAACTATAGCTCCACAAACTCACGCTCATCGAATAATACGCCGCTTCCTCTTGCTATCGGCGGTGCAGGAGCGCTTGGTGTGCTGGGGCTTGGAGTGCTGGCGTGGCGGCGCTACCAGCGCAGCAAGCCGCATTACTGCCCCAACTGCAAGACGCGCATGGTGCGGCTGGACGAAGAGGCTGACAATTCCCACCTTGATGCCGGCCAGAAGGTCGAAGAAATGCTTGGCTCTGTCGATTACGATGTCTGGAAATGCCCCGGCTGTCAGACGCGCAGTGTCTCGAACTATCCCAACATGTTCAGTCAGATGGGTACATGTCCACAGTGCAATTATCGCACACAGCGCCGTGTCTCAACCATCATCAATCATGCGACGAAATATTCAGCGGGCCTGCGTCATATCACCGGTGACTGCCAGAATTGCAATCATCACCGAAGAAGCGCCGTGAAGCCCCTCGCTTTAGCGATGGGGAGGTAAGGCGTAAAACTTGTATTTCCGCCCCTGATGTGTTAGAATGCTTTTTGCACCTTAACAAAGGACTGAGAGAGGTTGTGTGGCAAAGTCTTGCCACACGTAAAATCAGGAAAGCCTAGATGAGGTGTTAAAGGCCGCTCAAGACACAGGGCATCCGTCCGGGCAACAGTTAGCGGAGCAAACAACGAACGCGGCGGTCAACATCGGACGTCGGGCGGCGGTCATTCCGCCATACGCGGTGTGTGTTTTGGGTTTCAATCCCGCCATAACTGCAAGCCCCCGCCTTTAGGCGTGGGGTATCTGACGCCCCTAGAGAACCTTATGACCACATCCCTCCCGCTGTATCAACGCTATTTGAGCGCGACCAATCTGCCCTGGCCTACCAATTGGGCTGAGGTGTTCGGGGTTGAGCGCCCGCTGATTGTGGAGATTGGCTTTGGCAATGCCGATTTTCTTATCCATCTCGCGCAGCAGAATCCCGACTCGAATGTGATCGGCCTGGAAATCTCGAACGAATCGCTGCAAAAAGCTGCCCAGAAGATCAAAACGCGCAAGCTGACTAATGTCTGTGCCATCCACTCCCGTGCTGAGACCGCGCTGGCACATTTGCTGACGCCGGAGAGCGTGACGACGTTTTACATCAACTATCCTGATCCCTGGTTCAAGAAGCGCCACAGCGAACGGCGGCTCATGCAGCGCGATACGCTCGACGCGCTGGTGAGTCGGCTTGTGCCGAGCGGTTGGCTGTATCTGGCGACAGATGTGATGGATTATGCCGAGATGAGCGCCGAGCTTCTGGCCGAAACGCCCAGCCTCACCAACCAATTCGCCACCGCCTGGGCCGATCAGATGCCGGATCGCATCACGACCAAATATGAGGCACGCGGCATCCGCCAAGGCAATCCCGGCAAATTCTTCCTGTACCGCCGCAATGACACCCCTGTTATCCATCCGCCCGTGTTGAAAGAGCTGGACATGCCGCATGTAATTCTGACGTCGCCCCTGACGCCGCTGCAAATTGCTGAACGCTTCGAGCGGCAGACATACAGCGTCGGGGAAGATATTCACGTCAATATGATGAATGCGTTTCACAGCCCGCAGCATGGCAGCGTCCTGTTTGAAACGCTGATTGTGGAACCGACGATTGAACAGCACATCGCGTTTTTGCTCACCCCGCGTGAACAAGCCAACGACTATACGGTGCGCTACTCCACGATTGGCCTGCCGCGCATCACCGAGGGCGTGCATCGGGCGACACAGCACATCGGCGAATGGGTGACATCGCTGCACCCGGAGGCAAAAATTGTGTCGCTGCGTGTGCGCGAGGAAGAAACGCGCTGAGCACGATCTTAACTTCATGCTTATGCCCCCTCACCCCCACACGCTGCCTCAGATCGGTTATAACGGCTCATGTGAGGCGAGTCTGGGGCGGCTTGTGGGGTGTCAGGGGGCGATAAACCATGTGACCGATGGCCTGAGATGCCTATTCTCTCACGGTTTTAATTCCTTAAATCCTTAACCTGACAGGTATGGGGGCGCAGTATACTGCGCCCCTACAAAAACGCTGTGAACCGTTGTGAGCCTATCGTAAGGTGCAAAAATCGCCACCACGTTATCGTGTATACCTATGCAGCACGCTGCGCCCCTACGAAGGGATGGTATATTCGATAACGGGTGTCGAAATTAAGGCGCTTGGTGGAAGTTCAAGACGGCCACGTTCTGCTCACAGGCGGCTTGCGTGGTGAGAGGATAAGCAGGCGAGAGGGGTGCGCCCTGTGGACTGAACAACTGCACGGTGTAATCCGCTGTCTGCGGCACGCTGCCCAGCGGCATCTCGTACCCCCCTGGCCCAAACGTCACGGCGGCCCCGCTGAACGTCACCTCATCCAGGCCGTTGCCAATCATACGCACGCGATAGCCATCCAGCGGGCTGCCATCACGGGCGGTGATGCTGCCTGCAATGCTGCCCCACTTGCAGCCCAGGCCGTTACCATTGGGCGCGTACAGGATGGCATCGGTCATGGCGAAAGGATAGCCCTGGGCATCGATCACGAGTGGAGCCGGGGCTAATGTTGCTACCAGCGTCGGGGCGGGCGCATTCCCTGGCGTGGCTGTGACATACACGAACTGTGGCACAGGTGGGAACGGATTGAGCCATGACTGGGGTTCACGCCACAGCAGCGCGAAGACACCGAGGCAAACGAACGTCCCCACAACGGCCACCAATGTAATCGTATTGTAGAGACCTGTGCGGCGCGGTTTGGCGGGCGGCTGCACAGCGCGTGGCCTGGGCCGTGATTTCGGTTTTGGCGTCGGCGGCGCAAGCGGCGGGAAGCGTTCTTCGGCAGGTGTGATGGCATTGAGGCGCAGCACATGCGGCGGCAGACTCGCCAGCACCTCTAAGCCCTCATCAGGATTGGCATCCGTCAGGAAGGTCAGCACATCCGCTGCCTCGTCATCATCGGAGGCAGCAGGGAGAGGGTCTGTCTCACCCGCTGGAAACAGGGGCGAGACAGGTTCAAGCTGTTCCTTGCGATCCTGATGTCCAATGCGCCGAACGTTGTTATCGTGTTCGTCCATCGTCAGCGCGTCTGAATGAAGTTAACAACGCCGACATTGCCGTTGCAATCGGCATTGAATGCCACCTGAATCAACGGCGAGACCTGCGTGCCATTGACCGTCTCCAGGCGCACATAATTGACAGCGACTTCGCTGCGATTGGCAAACTTGATCTCATAGCCCGATGGCCCACCGTAGGCTGAACTTGAGCCTGTGGGGACGGTGATATCCGGCGTCTGCCCATCGTTGTAAATTCCGCGCACGATCAATTGTTTGGGATAGGGATTGCCATCTTTATCGAGCACAAGCCCGCCGATACCCTGCCAATTGCAGCCTGCGGTATTGGCAAAGTTGGCCGTGAGTGTCACGCTGTCGCGCAGATTGAACGGATAGGGGATCTCGCTCGGTTCAGGCGTCTGTGATGGGCCTGTCGGCGTGATCGTCGGCGTAAACGTCGGACTGATGGAGGGCGATGGCGTGATACTGGGCGTCAGCGTGGGCGCGGGTGTATCCGTAATCGTCGGCGTGGGCGTGACCGTCGGGGGCAGCGTGGACGAGGGCGTCGGCGTAAATGTCTGCGTCGGCGTCAGCGTAAAGGTGGGGGGCAGCGCTGTGCGACTCGGCGTGAAAGTCGCCGTTGGGACAGTGGGCGTTGCGGTGGGGACAGCGCCCTGCGTTGGCAGCCCGGCTACATCAATCGGCGGGGGGGGGGCAGCCATCATCGCCCCCACAACAATCAGGACAGCCACAATGCCCAACAGGGCAAACAGCGTAATAAGGTTATAGACAAGTTCTGCGCCGCGTCCCATCGTGTCGTCTCTCGTGGTTAGCTGATATAACGTTCGATGCTGGCCTTCTGAAACTGTTCATCCAGCCAATTGAGATAAATGTTGCGTTTGAGCAGGGCAAGACGTTCGGGTTCAATCGGACGTTCGGAAAATTCCAGCGTCTGGATGACATGATAGCCGATGCGCGTGGCAATCGGGCCGGCAATTGCATTGGGCTGCAAGCTGAACGCCACATCCGCCAGACGCTTGTCCAGCAGTTCATCGACTGTGAACCAGCCGAGATCACCGCCGCGCTCCCGCGTCGTGAGATCAATCGAGACGCTGGCGGCCAATGCTGCAAAATCTTCGCCTTTCCGCAGGCGATCCATGATGGCATTGGCTTCAGCCTCAGTCGGGACGACGATATGCCGTGCATGAACCTGCTTGATCTTGCCATCCAGCCCGGCGAACAAAACATCCTGTACGCGCTGCGCCATCAATGCATCGCGCTGGGCCTGCACCATCTCGATCTCTGAGTAGCCATTCAGCGTGAGATACTGCGCCCAGGCATCATCACTCCCCAGAGACTCACGCAGGCGGCCAATCTCAGCCTTCACGTCATCATCGGTGATGGTGATGCCCATTGTTTGTGCCGCCTGTGCAATCAGGGCCTGCTCAATCAGCGCATCCAACACCTGCCCTTGAAGCGCCTGTGCATCTGTAATCGAGGGGTCTTGCTGCCAGCGCGAGAGTGCTCGCATAAAGTCACTTCGCTCAATCGGCTGTCCGTTGACTCGGGCCACGAGCGAGGTTTTATCAGGCGCTGTGCTGGAATTCACAAGTGTATTGGGTGTGCTGACCGTTAGCCCCGCGCCATCGGTTGTTGGCGAGGTCGCAGGCGTGCCGCCGCACGCACTCAACATCAAGACACACACCCCCAAAAAAGCAAGACGACTTAACACGCGATGTCCTTATCAGGTTTCCACAATCGGATCTATTATGCATGGGCTGAGGGGTTGTGGCAAATGTGGTCGCGGGCTATGATGTTTCTACGCCACAGAATCAGGCGGCACATCCATTCCTCTCCTCATCCTCCTCCTGTGCCACTGTGGAATCATGGGGCCGTTTGCTGCTCGCATGATCGTATGACCCTTGTTCCGCACGACTCTCGGCCCAAAGGATATCTGTATGATTTCAAAATTGATGACAATTGAGCGCCATATCCAGGAGCAGCAAAAATTATTTCCTCATGCGACTGGCACATTTACAAGTATGCTGCAAGATATGGCGCTGGCCGCCAAAATTATTTCTCATGAGACGAACAAGGCGGGCCTGGGCGATATCATGGGCGAGGCCGACACGGTGAATGCCTCCGGCGAGCGTCAGAAAAAGCTCGATCTCTTTGCCGATGACGTCATCTCCAAGATGAACAACCATACAGGCCGCGTCTGCGCGATGGTGAGCGAAGAGCACGACGATCTGATTGAAGTCCCGGTTGAATATGACACGGGCAATTATGTGCTGCTGTACGATCCGCTGGATGGCTCGTCCAATATTGATGTGAATGTGTCAGTCGGCACGATCTTCTCGATTCATCGCAAATTTACACGCGGCGAGCGTGGCACGCTGGAGGATGTCTTGCAGCGCGGTAAGCGCCTCGTGGCAGCGGGCTATGTGGTGTATGGCAGCAGCACGATGATCGTGTATACAACGGGGCAGGGCGTGTTTGGCTTCACGCTCGATATGCGCCTGGGCGAGTTTTTGCTGACGCATGACCAGATTCGTATTCCGCAGACGGCCAAATACTACAGCGCTAACCAGGGTAATGAGAAGTATTGGACGCCCGGCGTGCGCCGCTTCGTCAAGTGGATGCAGGGGATTGAGGGCGAAGAACAGACGCCGCTCGGCCTGCGCTACTGCGGCGCAATGGTGGCGGATTTCCATCGCAACCTGCTCAAGGGTGGGGTGTATGTGTATCCGGGCGATCTGCAAGACAAAAGCAAGCCGGAGGGCAAAATCCGCCTGATGTTTGAGGCGCAGGCCCTGGCGTTCATCGCAGAGCAAGCCGGGGGCTATGCGTCAGATGGGTTGGGCAGCATCCTTGATTTGCGGCCCCACTCGCTGCATCAAAAAGTGCCGCTGTTTGTGGGCAACCGTGATCTGGTGGAGAAGGCTGAGGAGTTCATTCGCAAATACGATGCGGAGTGGTGCGAGTGCTACAAGCCCTATCGCGCACGCGAGGCAGTGTTTGAGTAGAGAATACCCTCACCCCAACTCCTCTCCCGCTTCGCGGGCTATACATTACCCACAAGTCGGAGAGGAGTTGAACATGGGGTAAACTAGGGAGTGTTGAGGGAAGAACATGACAAGAAACGGAGCCATACCCGACACCCTACCTGTATCCAAGCGACCCACTTGCTGCCAAAAGGGGGCGCATGGTGCCATTTTCAACGCGGCTCAC
>DAOTUR010000634.1:0-3990 GCA_034436915.1 Anaerolineae bacterium | reverse complement strand
GACCAAGACGATGTAGAATAAAAGGACAAGCCACAAGATAATCACGGACGATGATCTAAAAATGGTTTGTTCGTATTGCACCTCTCTGAATGGGAAGTGCTATTTCTTTGGAAAAGCCTAAGTTGTTGGATCTTCTCTTGAATGGGTTCAAATTCTGGAATTGTTACCTCTTTGATCCAGAATGAGACTGATTGCAGATGGTATCTTGTTCTCTAAAATTGATAATATATTTCAATCTTATTTTGATGAGCAATCAAAACAAGCTGCTGCAAATCTGAAAGAGGATACGATTTGACCTCCCACCATCCCAAACACCACAGGGGGGTTCTATCACGCACAGCACGGTTGTGATCTACCGTTGCCAAGAGATTATCACGTGTATGATCTGTGCTGCCTATGTTTTCCGTTTGGCCGTCTGGAGTCAGCTCATAAGTATTTCTCTCAGGAGGAAACTTAGCCGTTGGTTCCAGACGCCACCTGATTATACTGAGGAGGCAATCCGTATATGGGTCAAAATTGGTCAGCAGTTCGCAGGAACGAATTGTGAAATAGGATTCTGTGTTTTGCCGCCACGTCATCATAATATCCTCAGATGGTGCGGAGACAATCAGAATCGTGAGCTTATAATAATTCTCTTGTATCCACATATGATCCAAATCAAGCCATACATGACACTTGAGTGTCACGCTCATGTCGATTAAAGCGTAAGGGCTAAAGTAGGCTTCTACCAAAATTTTGCATTGATAAACCACCGTCATAATCCACCTCTTGAACTTAACGATAAGGGCGCAGATGATGCGCCCCTATCGCCCTCGCAGCCGCGTCCCGATTCCGAAAACCATCAGGCTCATCGCTGTGAGGCCCATCAGTATAAGAGCGCTGTGCAGTTGCTGGCCCCACCAGGGGATTTCACCTGTGTCGGGCAGGCGCATCACGCTCACCACCTGGGCGCGGCTCACGGCTGAGATCGGGCTGATATCGGGCGCAAAGAGTTCGGCCCCATTGACGATGCGGAACGGCACAGTAATGCCGGGATTGATCAACGTGCTGAGAAGCAGTGTCGCCGATTGGCCCGGCTGGAGCGTTCCGACAGCCCAGGTCACCGTTTGCCCTGTCACTGTCACCGTCCCCTGGGTCGCCCGTTTTGAGCGCAGCGTCAGCCCGGCAGCGATAGCATCGATCACGGTGATATTGCTCACCATTGCGCCTGTCGTATTTTGCACCGTTATCGTCCAGGTTAACTCGGCTCCCGAGGCGGCAAAAACGCGATTCACCGTCTTCAAAATTGTGACGCCCACGCCGGATGCTGTTGGTGTCAGCCCGCCTCCTCGCGGCGTACCAGGTGTGCCGGGAGTGCCACGAGGGGTCAGCGTACCGCCAGGGGGTGTGCCACTTGTTGGCGTCAGCGTGAGTGTTGGCGTCAGCGTGAGTGTTGGCGTCAGCGTGAGCGTCGGCGTCGCGGTGAGCGTCGGCGTCGCGGTGAGTGTTGGCGTCAGGGTTGGTGTCGGAGTTGGCGGCAGAAGCCAGAAGCCAATGTCATAGGTGTGGTTGTTGGCCCCGGCAGGCCCCGTCGAAAAAGGAACAAGCCCGACAGTATTGCCCACATTAGGCCGCGCATTTGAGTCATTCACATCGAGAATATCCACCGGTGCGCCGCCGCCCGTCAATTGATAGCCCGCCACCACAGCCTGATTGAGGGCCACGCGCACCTCAAATCCCGTCGTGAGGCGCGTCAAACCGGGGATATTGTAGACAAAACTAGCTGTGCTCGTGCCGACGCCGGAGGAAAAGATATAGCGCCCGGTGGCATCCGTCCTTGCAGTTGCCGAATTGCCAAGCGCATCCAGCACCGGCACGCCGTTACGGAATAACGCCAGGATGATGCCGACCACAGGCTGCTCGTTGGCATCCTGGATATTATCGCGGTCATCATCGAACCAGACATAATTGCCAATTTCAATCGGCGCGGGCGGGCAGCCGATTTCCACATCGCCCAGGCCATTGGCTTTCCCCAATGTCGTTCGGGTTCCATCTGTGCCTCGGAAGACCGTCACATCGCGGTTTTCTGCACCACTGCTGTTATTAAACCATGCGACTCCGCCTGAAAATGTTGTCTCAGGGTCCATGAGACTGAGCACGACTTCGCCTGTCCCCGGTAGAAAGGCGAGGCCGCCCTCGCTGGTTTCGGTATGAACATCCAGATAACTGTCTTGAAAATAAAACTCGCCACCGCCCGGCCCTTCGCCGTTGCCCGCGCCACCTGTTCCGGGGTCGCCAGGACACACGCTGCTATTATTTTCAAGGATATACGAGCCGCCGTTGAAGCACAGCCGCAGGATATCGCCCGCAATCGATCCTGAGAGATTAATGGAAGGCGGTGTAGCGGCATCATCGTTGTACATACCGAGTTGATGTCCGGTCCGATCCATCAGCGCAATGATGATCGTTCCATCAAGATCGAATTCCAGATCGGAAATAATCGGCTGGGGACGGGCGGCACGACGACCATTGCCGCCGCCGCAGTCCTGAGCATGAAAAAGAGTGTCGGTATAGATGTCTGTCCAGGGGAACCATTGTGAGATGAATGGGCCAGCCAGGTTACAACTGCCAACAACGGTATTGACCTCATTCCACGCATAGCCGTGTGAATAGTTCAAAGGGAAATTGGCGATGTAGGTTCCGCCGCCCAGGGGGTCTAACTCATAGATGTAGCCCCTGAGATCCGCCGCCGTTCCTGTGGCTGCATCACACACCACGCCCACATAAATGCGATCAAGACGCCACTTGAGACCCCAGGGACGAGGCGTGCCGTTGACACAGCCCGGATCTGGCACATTGAAGCCGACAGCAGACGTAGCGACGGGAGGGTTTGCCGTTGACAGTGTGATCTGATAGACGCGGCGATCAAACAGATTCGTAAACCAGAGCGATTGCCCGTCATCAGCCACCTCAAGATCGCCCATGCCCACCTTCGCCACCAGACCGAACGCCGCCGCGTCTGTCGAAGGTGTGCTCCCATTCTGTGGTAAACCGCGTGCCGCATTTGTAGGGACAGCGCCAACATTCACAGGTAGCAGCGTCGTCACATCAATCAGCGTTGTGACATCAAGAAAGGGCAGCGGCGTCCCTGCAACCCCACCGAGAGTAAACGGGATGCGATAAATTTCGCTGATTCCATTAGGGCCAAGCCCCGCATGGCGCTTGAGGAAGGCCGCCGCAAACAGTGATTCCGATTCACGATGATAGGTCATACCCCAGACTGTTCCGACCTCCTGGGCCAGAGCGAGAGGTGTCTCCGGCGCAAAGGTCGGGAAATTCGTATTCGAGTTATAGGGAAATGCAACGATGGCGTTCTGGTTCGCCGCATCTGTAGGGTTAGCCGACGGAATGAGCGGATTGCCTGTGGCATAGCAGGGCAGCATCAGGAACGGATTGAGGTTGCAATAATCTGAGGCGATCTGGAGAGCAAAATCGACGTTGCTCGCATTTGCGCCTGCGATGGTGACGAATTGAACGCTCGATTCTGATCCCATTGTTGGATCGTCATTGAAGATGCCGGGCTGATAGCCTCTTGGAATGGAGAATTCAAGGCGGTAGCGGCCATTGACGAGATCAGGATCAGCGATGATATATGTCCCATTGCTGGATGATGTGCCTGTTGCAACAAGAACATCATTGGCATCGAAGACATTAATTGTAACCCCTGCCACACCCGGATCAGCCGAATCACGCTGACCGTCAAAATTTCCCAGACCAATATCCCTAAACACCTTGCCGGAGATGGTTGATGCTTGAGCAAAGACGGTTGGTATTGTGTTATATAATAAGAAAATTAATGAAATGTAAATGATTGTATAATATCTTCGAGAGATGAATACGATCATCGAATCGGCGCGGGATAGCCCTGCCTTTAGGCATGGGGAGGGATAGCGCCGTGTCCTTTCTGGTAGGTATAGCCGTCAGAGTGGTGAAGTGTCTTGAGATGTTTGT
>DAOTUR010000633.1:0-8970 GCA_034436915.1 Anaerolineae bacterium | reverse complement strand
AATCCTTAAGTTGGTGCATATGGGGCACGATGCATCGTGCCCCTACGGAAAACGCTCTCCAAAACATGCGTTTAATACGGTAAATCCATTACGTTCCGCATTATCAAACGGCTTCTAAGACTCGCCGCGTTGTCGGAGGCTAAAGCCGTCCGCCTACAGTGACAAAGCCCCATGAATGGGGCTGCAAACGCGCCTGTTCCCGCGCTATAAGCCCCGTTTACGGGGCTTCGTAATCCCTAGACAGATGGCTTTAGCCTCTGGTGTGATGAGAGGGCTTGGCGTGCCAAGCCCCTACAGCACTACATCGTCGCCATATCGCGGCATTCGGAGGCACAGCGGCGGCATGTCGCGGCGCACGCCAGCATCATCTCATCGCCATCGGCCAGGCGTTCGCAGTCCGAGGCGCAGCGCTCACAGGCTTCGGCGCACACGGCACAGGTGCGGGCGTGCATCTGCGATCCGCGCAGCATGAAATTGGCGCTGGTCTGGCAGGCTTCCACGCAGTCCATCAACACACGCTGATGATTGAGCGAGGCATGTTCGCCGCCCATCTCCAGGCAGTGCGGGATCATTTGCAGGCATGTCTGATGACACTCGGTGCAGGCGGCGATACAGGCCGTCATATCGATGGTGTGATCGTGGTTGTCCATCATGGGCGTCTCTCCAAATGTTCGTTTCATTTATTATAAACAAACCTGTCTATCGACTCCGCGAATCACATGAAGAATTGGAGAGAGCTTACTGTACGCAAGAAACATTTTGTGTCCGCCGCTGCTTTGTGGTTAAATCGGCGTCTCATCCCCGCACTCATAGAAGGAACAGCGCGTGAGCGAAAAACGCCGTATCACCCCTGACGATCTGCTGAAAATGATCGGCCTGGAAGACCCACAGATCAGCCCGGATGGGCGCTGGATCGCATTTGTGCATGTCACACCGAACATGATGGATAAAAGCTATACGCGCAATGTCTGGTTGGCCGCCAGCGATGGCACGTCTGTCCAGCAGTTCACACGCAGTGGCAAAGACAGTCAACCGCGCTGGTCGCCCGATGGCACACGCTTGGCGTTCGTGTCGGCACGCGGAGGCAAGCCGCAAATTTATCTCGCGCCCGTCACGGCCCCCGGCGGCGAACCGCGTGCGCTCACCAGCCATGCCAATGGTGCGACCTCGCCCGCATGGTCGCCGGATGGGGCGCACATGGCCTTCCTCGCTGCGATGAATGGCGACGAGTTTGACAAAGAAGACACGCCGGAATCTCTTCCTGCGCCGCGTGATGTGGTGGAGGCGCGGCATCGCAAGGAACGCCAGGAGGAAGATGAGAAAGATCGCTTCGATCCGCGCCGCCCGCAGAAGCTGCCGTATCGCGTCGGGACAGCCTATCTCGATGATCGATTTGCCCAGTTGTACATCATCGCGGCGGGCGAAGGCATCACAGGCGAGGCGGCAAAGGCCAAACGCCTGACGCGCACACTGGCCGCCGTGAGTGGGGCAGAGTGGGCGGCGGATGGTCAGAGTCTGTTCTTTGTGCGCTCAGAGGATGCCGCTGCCGATGAACCCTGGCGGCGGCAGCAGGTGTATCGCGTCATGCTGGCGGGCGCTGAATCGCTGATGGCTGATGCGGATGTCTTCGTCTATCAGCCGCTGGTGTCGCCGGATGGGCAGTGGATCGCGTATGAAGCCCACGCCCGCGCCTTCAGTGACCTGATGCCGCGTCTGGTCGTGCGCTCCCTGGTGGATGACAGGCGCATCGAAGTCAATACGGGGCTGGATCGTGCTGTGCCGTTTTATCGCTGGCAGAGTGACAATAGTCTGATCGGCGTCGTCTCCACAGGCGGTGAACATCATCTCTACCGTTTCTCTGTTGATGGACAGCCGCCTAGAGCGGTGTTAAAAGGCCCCCAATCGATGCAGGGCCTGAGCGCAAATGCACGCGGCGATCTGGCGTATGTCGGCACGACGCTTACCAATCCGTGTGAATTGTATTTCAAGTTTCCCGCTGAGTTTCGTGCTCTGACGCATTTTCATGATGCCTGGGTCGAGAGCGTCCAGATTCAGAGGCCCGAAGATGTGATCGTGCTGCTGCCCGACAACACGCCGATTCAGGGGTGGGTGCTGCTGCCCGTTGATTATGAGGAGGGCAAGCGCTACCCGCTGTCGCTGCATGTTCACGGCGGCCCGCATATCTCGTGGGGGCCAGCTATGCTCACCATGTGGCACGAATTGCAGGTTCACGCGGCCAACGGCTATGTGGTGGCCTACTGCAATGCCCGTGCCAGCGAAGGCTATGGCGAAGCCTTCATGAGCAGTTTGCGCGGGCGCTGGCCGGACGCGATGCAGGAGACATTGGCGCTGGTGGACGCCACGATTGCACGCGGTTGGGTCGATCCTGAGCGCATCGGCGTATCGGGCGGCTCGTATGGCGGCTATCTCATCACATGGATGCTGTCGCATACGGATCGTTTTCAGGCGGCGGTGGCGCAGCGCGGCGTCTACAATCTCATCAGCTTCTCCGGCACAAGCGATCTTGTGTCGTATGCGCCCAATGAGTTCGGCGTCATCCCCTGGAGCGATGATCCAAGCCTGCTGTGGTCGCTCTCACCGCTGGCCCACGCCCATAAGATCAAGACGCCGCTGCTCATCCTGCACGCCGAGAATGATTACCGCGTGCCGATTGAGCAGGCCGAGCAGATGTATACCTATGTCAAGCGCAGCGGCGGCACGGTGGCCTTCATTCGCTATCCCCGCGAAGGCCATGAGCTGACACGCGGCGGCGAACCCGCCCATCGCCTCCATCATATAGTAGAGACGCTGGCGTGGCTGGATCGCTATTTGCAAGAGAAATAAGCAGGATTGAAGATGTCCCTACAGAAACATCCCTATCGTAGGGGCGCGATATATCGCGCCCAATTACCATATATCCATATCAAGGGGGCAGAACGCTGGTCGGTGCACACGATAACGTGGTCGGGATTTTTGCCCCATGCGGATAGGTTCGCAATGGGGCATAGCGTTTTTGTAGGGGCGCGATGCATCGCGCCCCTACGATAATCCCATCTCAAACTGTGGGCATGGCACGCCATGCGCCCCTACGCATTCGGCGATGCATTCCCCTCGGCTTTGGCATCTTCGACCTTCTCCTGGGCGGCGGGGTCTGTGCTGGTGGCCTGCACCTCCGGCGTCTCCACCGGGTCAGGCGTGCGCGTCAGGCGGCTGATGACAAGCTGCTGCATCCGCGCCAGCGCAGTGCGGGCGAAGCGAAGCTGCAATTCGCGCCCAAACAGGCTAAAGCCGATGCGATAGAAGGGATTGCGAATCAGCGTGCGCTTGGAATAGGCATGAATGCGGAATTCAACCTCGCCGCTGGCAAGATACTTCCAGATCTCAAATGTGATCTCGCCCATCTCAAAATGGCCTTCCAGCGTGCGATAGCTATAGCCCCACACCTGCGCTTCACCGCGTGTGTCATCGGTGCGTGTCTCATCAACGACATTGGCAATTTTGACGCCGAAGAAAAACGTAAAGAGGAGAAAGTGCGCCCGCAGCACCATCAGGCGCTCTTCCAGCGGCTCATCCGGGATGAAGATGCCGGATATCAAGGTGGGATCGGGGAATTCATAATTGCTGATGATGTCCTTCGCCAGCGCCCACGAGCCCCGCGGTTGCGGCGGCCCTGGCTGTTCTTTGGGCAGATCGACAGCATAATGATCAATGCGCCAGCCGTATGTCTCGGTGTACTCCTCGCGCTTATCGAGATCGAAATTGAGCTTGGCGGCTTTGAAGCGCTCAAAGTAGGGCGAATACTGCTTCCAGGCCGGGCTGTCATCTTTGCGCCGCTGTACGGGCGTCCCCTGTGACGGGCGATACGGCACGCGATGCGTCATGACCTGCATCTGGCCCACGATCTCGCCGCCGCTGAGTTCCACCACCTGATGACAGAAGTACACCCACACCCGCGTTTGCCCCATGCGGATGAATGGGAAGACGTTGTAGAGCAAGCTGACAGCCGCATTGTGGCTGCGTGCCCAGGAGCGAATCTCGAAGCGGTAGCCATTGACCTCCGGCGCGGCATCGACCACGCGAAATTGAATCTCACCGGCCTCAAAATGATCTTCCAGCGTGATGAACGAGAAGGAGGTTGGTGTGACCTCAATCGTGCGGACTGGCCCATCCCAGGGGCCTGTCACATGGATGTAGAATTCATCACCCACATGGATTTCGTCAATCGTGCCGCTGACGCGCTCAAAATACATCATCTCTTTGGGCGACACGGTGTTGAGATTTTTCACAATCTGCTGGATCAGTTCTTCGCGGCTGAGGGTGGGGTGGGCAATATCGGCATAATAGCGCCGATGAAACAGCGGCCCCGTCCCCTGCTGCAAAAACTGCGGCGCACGCTCGCCCTCATAGACGCTGTTATCCAGCACATGCGGCGAGGCTGTCGTCACATTGAGATCGAGGACTTGTTCCTGGAGTGGGATATAGTGGCGCTTCCACAGCCACGCCACCACGCCGCCCAGCGTAACACCGCCCAGGGCTGCGACGGCGAGATTTCGTCTTTGCTGAGTCTTATGACGCATACAGTACACCTCAACCCTATTTTTGACAGATGCTTCCCATACTGAGGATAGGGATAGCATGTGAGGCCCATGTGGTCAGGGTGTGAGATGTCGATAAATATTTTGTCCTTCACGACCTCTCTCCCACAAGGGCGCGAGGGGAGCAGGATTTGGCTTTTCAAAATCATATCAGGAGACCTGAGCATGAGAATTCTTCGTTTGGCCGATGCAGGCAACACCTATGACCCGGCGCTAGCAGTGGTCATCGCCAAAGGCTACACCGTGTATTTGCTGCCTGATCAACGCGAGGAATACCTGGGGGATTTCTGGGCGATCAAAGATGGGCGATGACTGGCCGTCGCTGCCACATGGCTTCTATCACGAGGTGATGGATCGTGCCTTTGCGTCAGAAGACATGTATCGCCAGATGGATGAGGCCGCTTTTGAGCAGCAGACGATCCATTATGCCGCCTTTTTTGAGGCATTGAATCTGCCGATGCCCGGCCAGTCGCTCGAACTGTATCATCTGCTGCGAAATCTGTCCGATATCCTCAACAGCGATGATGAGGAATAGGGGTCAATCGAGCGAGGGTGGCGTCGGCACAGGCAAAAGCTGGCGCAGCACCTGAAAATAGAAGCCGACGCGCTCAATCATCAGCGCCCGCTCCTGAACGGGGATCAATTCCAGCACGACGCGCACCTGCTCCATGATGGCATCGCGCACATCGGCAAATTTTTGCACGCCTGCCTCGGTGAGAATGACATCGACGGAGCGGCCATCCTGCGGGCTGGTGGCGCGTGTCACCCATCCGGCGGCCTCCATGCGCTTGACAAGGCCCGTCATGGTGGCGTTGGTGAGGTGATGCTCCTCGGCAATCTGACCGATGCGACAGTGACCCTCATGCTCGGTGAGCGTCTTGAGGACATAGAACTGCGGCGGCGTCAGGCCATGCGCCGCGAGATGCCCAAACAGCCGTTTTTCCATATCGAGGACGATCTCGAACAGCAGCGTCCACAGAGAGTTGGAGTCTTGATCGACTTCGGCCACGCCGTACAGCCTTTTTTCGTGTGAGAGATGTGGAAAGTATTATAACCAATGGTGCAAGTCATAAATTTGAGTTGGGATTGTCGTAGGGGCACGATGCATCGTGCCCCCTATGCACCAACTTAAGACAATCCATCTTTTAAGGACATTGCTCGCTGCGTTGTCGCAGGCTAAAGCCGTCCGCCTAGCGTGACAAAGCCCCATGAATGGGGCTACAAACTCGCCTGCTCCCGCGCCATGAGCCCCGTTTACGGGGCTTGGTACTCCCTAGACAGCTTTAGCCTCTGCTGAGAGCGGATGCCGCGGGCTGATCAGAGGCCACATACCCTTAAGTTGCTGTCTATGGGGCACGATGCATCGTGCCCCTACAAAGACGCTTTGGCCCTTTAAGAACTATTAGACATCAGACATTGGTAATCATTCACCTATCCATGCGACAAACGCCCTTGTAGGGGCGCGATGCATCGCGCCCACGCCAAATTCCCTACAAATCACCAGGGCACGATGCATCGTGCCCCTACAAAGACGCTTTGGCCCTTTAAGAACTATTAGACATCAGACATTGAGTCTTAGAATTCGATTTTCTGAGCCAAAATAATCGCAAAATTGAGACATGCACCATTGGTTATTATAGCGGGAATGAGATGATGTAAAACAAGAGCGGGCCGCGATCCCAAATGTTTGAGGGAGGATGAGAATGGAATGTAGGAGGCGCAAAATTGCTCCCCCCTTGCCCCTATGCTATAGTTGCCATCATTCCTAATCATGATGATGGTGAGAAAGACACGCATGTCCACACGCTCAACTCTGCCGTTTTTGCTGATGGTGTTCGTGGTGGCGCTGGCAGGTACATTCCTGGGATTGAACCTGTTTAACAGCCGCCCCAGCACCAAAGAGACAGTCATGGTCACAGTTCAGTTGCTCATCACCGCCACCCGTGATGAGAATGCCCCGCCGCAGGTGACAATCATCACCGCAACGCCGGATCAAAATCGCACGCAGGTCGCTGTGCCGGAAACGCTGCTGGACAGCGCCAATGCCGCCACCTCACCCGCTCTGTCCACGCGCCCCACTTTGGATGTATCCGGCGCACAGGAGTTGAATCCCAATGTCGCTCAGACCGCGACAGCGCTGCCGCAAAACTGCCTGCTGCATACCATCGTGGAAGGCGATACCCCGTTTGGCATTGCCGCCCAATATGGCGCAAACCCATTCCTGATGCTGGATGCCAACGGCCTGACCGAAGAGACCGCGACGGGCCTGCAAATAGGCGATACGCTCATCGTGCCGCTGGAAGGCTGCCCGGTGCAGCAGCTTCCGAGCTATGTAGCGGCCCCGCGTGCGGGCGAACCGACCTTTACGCCGACGCCAAAGGTTTCGCCCACGCCGACAGGACTGGGCACAGAAGAAGTCTCTCCCGCGCAGTCTGCCACCGCCAAGCCCTCGCCCACCATCACGCTTGCACCCACTGCCCAAAATGCGAAGGTGACGATTATCGGCGTCGAAAAGGTGGGGGATGTCACGGCGGAGGGCGTCCGCATCCGCAACTCAGGCGATACCACCAATCTGGCAGGCTGGACGATGACAGATACGGAGGGCAACACGTACACCTTCAAAGAACAGTTGGTCTTTTCACAGGCGGAAATCACCATCTATACCCGCGCAGGCACAGATACGCCCCAGGTACGCTTCTGGGGGCTGGATCGCGCCGTGTGGAATGCCGGGGATGTCGTGACGCTTAAAGATACGAAGGGCCAGGTGATTGCGACGCGTCGCGTGGATGAGGTGAGTTTGCGCTAGAGCTTATGATGCTCTTGACCCCTCACCTCCTAACCTTTTTCAGGGGTAGGTTGTTGAAGGGATGAGAAAAACTTAAACCGCAAAGGCGCAAAGAACACGAAGAGAGAATGAAACCATTGATACCTCTGGGTCGAATGGGCTTCAAACGATCAAGAGAAGAGTCAGATAGACGGTTTCAGGACAAGAAATCTCGGTTTGAAGCCCTTCTTGATGTTTTTCTTCGTGTCTTTGCGGTTCAAAAGATGTTTTGATTGAGAAACCTACCCTTGAAAAGGGGCCAGGGGTGAGGGGATCAGGCAAACGGGGCATGAGGTTGTCATGCCCCGTTTGCATGTTGACTCAGATCATGCGCGACGCCGCCAGAATCGCCTTCGCAAGCTGCTGCAATTCCGCCATTCGCACCGGTTTGATGAGCAAATGATCCTGCGCCCGCAGTTCGCGCTTAACGACATCGGCCAGAATGGAATTGGCCGTTGTGATAATAATGGGCACACCGCTCAAACGCGCATCCGCTTGAAGATGGCGCAAAATATAATGGCCGGATACATGCGGCAGATTCATATCGAGAATAATAACAGTGGGGGACAGCAGGGGAAGCTGATCCATCGCGCTGCGGCCATCGCCAATGAGCTTGGTCTCATAGCCGACCATTTCAATTGCATCGGCAAAGGCTTCGCCCAAGAGTGTTTGATCTTCAACAATAATAGCGAGCGGTTTAGACATCACATGTTCATCCAGAAGTTTTACTTTTGTGCGTGATCATAACATAGTTAGCGGTCTCATGCCGCTGATTGACAAAAAATACAAATGATGTGAAAATATTCACAGCAGCATGTGAAATTTTTCACAACAATATACAGGAAGGATTCCATCGTATGAGCGACGATGCGCCCAAGAATCAGCAATCCTGGCTGAATGCCCATGTCGAGAATTTGATTGGCGATGGGAATGTGTCTCATCTGAGAGGGGCGGGCAAGCGGCTCGTGCTGGATGAGAACCCCTATGAACCCGAAACACAGCGCATGGCAAACCGTGTTATGAAGGCAAGACGCCGCTTGCCTACCTGGATTCAAATGAAGCAGGAGCTGGATGAGACGCACGATGGTCTGCTATCGCGCTTGTCCCGCCTCGTTCGCACCTATCGCAGCCAGATGGCTGATGCCCAACGCGCCAATAATCCCGCCCTCAGCGTAGAGATTGAGGCGTGGTGGAAGACCGCCTGCCAGCTTTTCCGCGACAGCGCTCACAACTATAACCGCCGCATCCTCACCTACAATATCAGCGTGCCACAGGGCTTCGATCAGCGGCTGCTGCTCAATGCCGATGAAGAAATCAACACCGCCTTACAGCGCCACGATGCGGGTGTCAGTGTGCGGTGGGACAGCTAAGAGGGTGCAAATTGCTTGGAAAGGGGACAGACGGGCGCAGTCACTGCGCCCGTCATCGAATCGGCGCGGGATACCCCTGCCTTTAGGCATGGGGAGGGAGAGCGCCTTGTCCTTTCTGGTAGGTATAGCCGTCAGAGTGGTGAAGCGTCTTGAGATGTTTGTATGATGCCGTGACTTTGCC